>JBOGGK010000311.1:0-10701 GCA_050744045.1 Acidimicrobiales bacterium
GCCGAGGTCCTTCCACACCTTTAGGCCGCGGGCGCCGGCCTTGACCGAGCTTCGGAGCGACTCTGCCAGCAAGCCGGGCCCGTCCCGGCGCTCCAGGAGCGCCCAGTCGACGTGGCAGAAGGTGAAAAAGCGGCCGGGGTGGGCGCGGTCGTAGCGGTCCAGGTTTTCCTCCAGCTCGCGCCCCCAGCGCCCGTCCAGGTTGACCGAGCTCTCGATGTTGCAGACGTCCATCAGGCCCAACAACTTCCCCACGTCTGGTTCCATCCAGGCGCCGTCCCTCGTCAGCCAGCGCCCGAGGTGGGTGTGGAAGTTGACCGCCGGCATGCACGCCTTTTGCGGCACGTGCGCCGGCAGCTCGAGCGTCGAGACGGGGGCGTAGTTGCCGAGGCGGGGCCCCTTGGCCCGCCACCGGCGCAGGACCCTCCCCCCGGCGACCACGAACTCGGGGGCCACACGGCGCGCGAACGCGTTGGGGGCCTCGCGCTCGCCCCCCACCGGGCCTAGCTCCAAATGTCGCGCATGACGTTGAACACCACCCGCGAGCCGAGCCGGTCGAGCTTGACCGGCAGCTCCCGCAGGCCCTGGAGGGCCTGGCGCACGGCGCGCTGGTGCTCGGGGGGGCAGACGGCGAGCAGGAAGCCGCCCCCGCCGGCGCCGGTCACCTTCACCCCGGACGCCCCCGCGTTGAGCGCCGCCTCGACGATGGTGTCGATCTGGTCGTTGGAGACCCCCGACGCCAACTTCCTCTTGAGCTCCCAGCTTTCGCGCATGGCGGCGCCCACGCCTTCCACGTCGCCGGCGTGGAGGCGCTCGGCGGCCACGCCCGCCAGGTCGCGCAGGCGGTCGTGCTCGGCAAGGTGGTTAGCGACGTTTTGCGACTGCTCGGCCAGGATCTTGGTGGCGCTGCGGGTGACGCCGGTGAAAAAAAGCATCACATGGTCCTGCAGGGCTCGGCGCTCCGGGGAGCTCAACCGGACCTCGTCGGCGACCACCTTGTCGCCCGGGCCGAAGCGGATGTCCCGGACCCCGCCCAGGGCGGCGATGTACTGGTCCTGGCGGCCGATGCGCTTGCCGCAACGGTCGATCTCGATCGTGCAGGCGCCCTCGGCCAGCTCCTCGGCCGAGACGTGGTGGCCCTGGTAAGCCCACAGGGCATGGAGCAGGCCGACAGTAACCGACGAGGAGGAGCCGAGCCCCGAGCCGGCCGAGGGGATGTCGGCCAGCATCGTCACCTCGACGCCGGCGCAGACCCCGGTCATGTACATCGCCTCGCGCACGAGCTCGTGCTCGAGCTCCTCTACGCGCGAGACGATCTCCTTCTTCGAGTAGTTGACGTAGATGTCGTCGTCGAAGCGCTGCTTCACGATCACGTACACGTACTTGTCGATGGCGCAGTTGAGCACCCGGCCGCCGTGCTCTCGATAGTACTCGGGCAGGTCCGTGCCCCCCCCGACGAGCCCGATACGAAGCGGTGTCTGGGTGATGATCATCGCCGCGCCTCCCCGAGCCGCTCGCCGGGCGCCACCTGGCCGGGCCACTCGTCCTGTGCCGCCCGGTACGCCTCGGGGCTACCTATGTCGCGGAAATAGCCCTCGACCCTCACCGCGCGGGTGCGGCCGACAAGGCGGGGCAACAGGTCGTAGCCGATGTCAGAGGGCGGCGCCCCTATCTCGTCCAGCACGCAGGGGTGGAAAGCGTAGATCCCGGCGTTGGCCAGGTCGCTCAGAGGCTGGGCCGGCTTTTCCACGAAGCCGACCACCAGCCCGTCACCGTCGAGCTCGACGATGCCGCAGGCCGAGGGCCGCTCGGCGTGGAACACGGCCAGGGTGGCCACCGAGGCGCCGGCCCGGTGGGCCTCTACGAGCGCCCCGAGGTCGAAGTCGGTCAGGTTGTCGGCGTAGCAGGCGAGGAAGAAGTCTTCGTGCGCCACCCAGGCCCGGTTGGCGGCAAGGGTGCCGGCGCTGCCGAGCAGCTCGGGCTCGAAGGAAGTGCGTACCGCTGGCGGCCCCGCCCGCCGGGCCAGGTGGCCCTGTACCACCTCGGGCAGGTGGTGGAGGTTGACCAGGACTTCGTCGACGCCGGCGCGGCCCAACCGTTCCAGCCAGATGTCGATGAGCGGCTGGCCCCCCACCGGGAGCATGCACTTGGGGGTCTTGTCGGTGAGCGGCCGGAGCCGGGCCCCGAGGCCGGCGGCGAGGAGGAACGCCTTCACCGGGCGGCCAGCACTGCCTTGCGCACTACCCCGAGGGCGCGCATGCGAGCGTTCGCCTCTTCCAGGATGCCCTCGAGGCCGGGCACACCTTCGAGCCACGCCGCGTAGGCCGCCACCGACTCGGCCGGGGTGCGTTGGGGCTTCCAGCCGAGCGAGCCGATGGCGCCGATGTCCGAGAGTATGTGGCGGGTGTCGCCGAAGCGGTACTCCCCCGTCACCCGGCCCGGTCGGTCGGAGCCATATTGGCGCATGACGACGTCGGCGAACTGGCGGGTCGTGACCAGGGCTCCCCCGCCGACGTTGAGCACCTTGCCGACGGCGCCGTCGTCGCCCAAGGCGAGGACGTTGGCGTCGACCACATCGTCGATGTTGACGTAGTCCCTGATGGAACCGCCGTCTTCGTACAGGGCGGGCGGCAACCCTCGCATGTAGTGGAGGCAGAAAATCCGGCAGGCGCCCGAATAGGCGTTGTAAACCGACTGCCTGGGCCCCTGGACGATGCTGTAGCGCAGGGCCACCGTAGGGATGCCGTAGCGCCGGCCCAGGTTGACGGCCACCATTTCCTCGGCAAGCTTGGACATCCCGTAGGCGTTTTGCGGGTTCGAGACCCGCTCAGGGGTGGCGAGCATGTCCATGGGGCCGCCGCAGGCCGGGCAGGGGACGTCCCAGCGCGCGGCCGCCAGGGCTGCCTCCGAGCGCATCCCAGGAACCTGGTCGCCGTCGGCGGGGCAGCGGTAGAGGCCCTCGCCCATGGCGGCTTGGGAGGAGGCCACGACGATACGGGCCAGGTCAAGGCGCTCGGCCACCGCCACCTCGTAGATGAGCGCGGTCGAGACCACGTTCACGTCGGAGAAGCGGGCGAAGTCGGTCATGTAGTCCTGGTAGGCCGCGAAGTGGAACACGGCGTCCACCCGGCGCAGCAGGTTGGCCACCAGATCCCGGTTGCGTACGTCGCCCACGTAGAGTTCGACCTCGGGGCTCAGGTAGGGCGGCGGGCCACCCCGATGGACCGGCGGCACGAGGGCGTCCAGGACCACCACCTCGTGGCCTAGCGACAGCAGCCGGTCGCAGGTGTGCGAGCCAATAAACCCGGCGCCGCCGGTGACGAGGATCTTCACCGCGCCCGGCCCCGGCGACGTTCGGCCGCTTCCCGGTACACGTCGAGGGTCGCCGCCCCCGTCGCCGCCCATGTGAACTCGCCCGCCCGGCGCAGCCCCCGGTCTCGGCACTGGTCGCCAGCGCTACCCCATGCCTGGACGATGCCACGCCCGATCGACCCGGGCTCGTGAGGGTCGCAGAGCAAGGCGGCGCCACCGGCGATCTCGGGCATGGAACTGGTGTCGGAGGTGACCACGGGGCAGCCGCATGCCATGGCTTCGAGGATGGGGAGGCCGAACGTCTCGGTGAAAGAGGGGTAGACGAGCACGTCTGCGGCCCGGTAAAAACTGGCCGTCTCTTCCAGGGGGACCGCACCCACGAACACGACTTGGCTGGCGATCCCGAGATCTGCGGCCAGCGCCCGGAGCGCGGCTGCGTGGCGGTCGTCGCGGCCGCCTCCCACGACCGCGAGCTGGCGGCCGCCCACCTGGTCGGCGAGCAATGCCCACGCCCGCAGCAGCCCCTCGCAGTTTTTGTAGGGCCAGAGGGACGAGACGAACAACGCGAAGGCCTTGGTGACGCCGAAGCCAGCGACGCGCGCCCGCGCCTCGCCCCGGTCCCCGGGCTTGAACAGGTTATGGTCGACCGCCTCGTAGATCAGCTTCAGCTTCGAGGGGTCGACCTCGAGGTACTTGCCGATCTCCGAGCGCAGGCTTTCAGAGTTGATGATGATCGTGTCGGCGAGGCGAGCGGACCGGGGGTAGCTCATCTGCCGGTAAAGGCGGACCGCCGGCGAGAGCGCCTCGGGAGCGGTGTAAGCGTGCAGCGTCTTCATATGGATGACGAGCGACCAGGGGTTGACCAGGGGGGCCATCAGGGTGTTGAAGACGTCGATGCGACCGAGCGGCAACCTGGCCGGGGCGTACAGGTGCTCCGACAGCGTGCGTAGTGACTTGCGCTCGTTGGACCAGGGGAACGTGATGTGGCCCACATTCGGCCCAAAGCCGCTGTAGAGGTGGCGCGACTTGGGGCTCACCAGGAGGCAAAGCTCCTCGCCGGGCACGAGGCGCGTGGCCATCTCGGGTACCACCCGGGTCCAGAACCAGTGGGCGCCCGAGGGGGCGCCGGGATCCTCGGTGAGGAGGTTTATCGCTACCCGCATCCTGGTGCGCCGGCCGGCCCTCGCCCTATCGCGGCGGCGGGGGGCGCCCAGTAAGCCGGTGCCTTCCTCCGAGCCGGCCCGGGAGGCCAACGTCGGGGTACTGCTCACTCGGGGCGCCGCATCGGTCAAAAGGTCGTGAGCTCGACCAGGGCCGGGCTCATGCGCGACTGGCGGACGTACTGCGCCAGGGCGTGCATGACCCCCTGGTGGAGGTCCTCGACGATCCCGTAGTTGGTGCAGTCGACGTGCACGGCCACCTCGGCCGCTGCCCTGGCATCGCCGCCGTCGAAGCCGGTGAGCGCTATAGTCCGGAGGCCGTGCTCGCCGGCCCAGCGCAGGGCGCGCACGACGTTTTGGGAGCGGCCCGAAGACGAGATGGCCACGAGCACGTCGCCGGGGCGGGACTGGGACTGCAGCTGGTGGGCGAAGATCTCTTCGTAGCCGATGTCGTTCGCGACCGCGGTCAGCACCTCGACGTTGGTGCTGAGGCTGACCACCTTGGGCAGGAGGTCGGTCCCGGTGCGCACGCCTTTGGAGTGGTCGCACTGCAGGTGGTTGGCGATGGCCGCCGAGCCGCCGTTGCCGCAGGAAAACACCGTTGCGCCCGCTGTGTACGCCTCGAGCAGCACCCCGGCGGCGCGGTCTACTTGGGCAGGGTCGATGGTGGCTGCCGCCCGGGCAAGCTCGGCCAAGTAGGCGCCGCAGTACGACGAAGCCAGCGCGTACGGCGCGGCCGGGAACTTCACGAGATCGCCCGGGGCGGGCAGGGCCGGGTCGCGCAGGTCGTAGGTGCTCGTCATGCTGCCACCCGCTGGAGGATGAAGCCGGTGGCGGCGGCCAGGTCGGGGAAAGACCAAACCTCAGGCGCTGCCAGCTCCCCCGGGCCCACGTGGACAGCGGCCGCACCTACGGCCCGTGCGAGGCCGACGTCCTCGGGGCCGTCGCCGACGACCCACGAGACGCCGAGGTCGAGGCCGAGCGCTGCCGCCGCAGCCTTGGCCATCCCCGGGCGCGGCTTGCGGTCCTCGCTCGAGCGGTTGAAGCCTTGGACTACGCCATCGGGATGGTAGGGGCAGTACAAGAACATGTCGACGTGCGCCCCGAGCTCGGCCAGCTTCGCCGCCAGGTGCTCGTGCACCCTGTGCACGTCGTCGATGCCGTAGTACCCTCTGGCGACCCCGGACTGGTTGGTGACGACGGCCACGGGCAGGCCGGCCCCGTTCAGCCGGCTTATCGCTTCGGCCGCCCCGTCGATGAGCTCGACGCGCTCGACCGAGCCCACATAGCCGTGGTCGACGATTATGGTGCCGTCCCGGTCGAGCAGGACCCCGGGTCGGGGCCCGCCGTGGTGGAGGGTTGCTGCGGCCACGTCTGTTAGAGGGGCGCCGCACAAGCGAGATACCCACACAAGCGGTGGAGCTGCCCACTCAGGGAGTTGAGCTGAAGTGCTCGATCCTCAGATCCGTGGGAGGTCGGCCGCCCAGTGGTGCTGCCGCACGTTTCCATACCTAGCAGGATGAGGTACGACACGTACGTGGCGTACACTAGGCGCATGAACCAGGACGTGCCCCCGTTGCCATACGAAGTCCAGGAGATGACGACGACCGAGGCTCGGAAGCGCCTCGCTGAGCTGGTCAACATGGCCGTCTACGGCCATGTCACTACCGTCCTGGTCCGGGACGGCCGTAGGCTCGCCAGGATCGTCCCCGAAGAGGACGCGTGGGTCCACAGTCCCGCCTGGCAGAGCAAGCTCCGCGAGGCCGAAGCGGACCTCGCCACCGGGCGAGTGCGGCACTTTGCCACCGACGTCGACTTCGTCGCGCACCTGGAGCGCCTCGACGACGAGGCCGGTGGGTGAAGTACCAGACCACGGCCGGCTTTGACCACGCTTATGCCAAGCTCCCCCGAGAGCACGGCCGGCTGTTCATCGAAGCCGTCCGGGGCCAGCTGCTCGCTGCGCTGGCTGCTGGGGCGCACCGTGGCGAAGTGCCCTGGCCAAAGCGCCTTAGGGCCCATAAGGTCGGCGGAATCTACTCGCTGACATGGAGTTTTGCAAGCCGGGACGGCCGGTCGCTGTTCAGCATCAGTACGGGCGTCGACGGCGAGCCGGTGCTGACCTGGCTCGCCATCGGGTATCACGACGTCTACCAATAAGGGGCAACCTACCTGGGAGCTCGTCGTCGCGTCCATCCTGAGACCTGAAGGTCGGGTTGGGCCCACGTACCCGACGGCTTGAAGGCGCCCAAAATTATCGCCACGCAGGTGCCGCAGCGGTGGGCAGCTGAAAAGCGCTCGGCCACCAGGCCGGCTCACCGGCGTGCTGTCACCGACACCCACCGTCGGCGACATCCGGTGTCAGTTTGCCCGTACTTCAGCCGGGTCGCCCCTCAACCATGAACTGGCGGCAAACCGAGATGATGGGCCCCTCACCGGGCTGTGCGCCTCCAGCCCGCTACCCGGACAGGTGGGCGGACGGTGCGCGCCGCAGGCGACCGCCCTTTGGCTTTCCTTGTGACACCTTGTCAGGCGAGATCCGGGAGGAACCTATTTTTGTTGTGGCCGGTCGGTAATGAAGTCACCCGGACAAACTCGTCACCATGCTCGGTGGCGCTGACCGCCTCCTACTGACCATCCAGCGTGACGCTCAACACCACGGCTTGCCGTCGATGTCGAGGACGGATCTTCCCATGTCACTTTGTCGGCGTGACAGCGACGCAACTGCCTGCCCCACCTGGTCCCCAGTACACTTATACCCCAAGGCGGGCACACTCTCCAGCGCCGACACCTCAGACGAGCACCTCCGGCCGTATCAGCGCCGCCAACCGGGCGCTCTCAACAAGCGATGTCGCGCCTCGCCACCAGGACACCGCTTATAAGGCATTCAGGTCTGCGCCTAAGCCCCGGCCGAGCGCCGCACCCCGGACATTGCCAGGGCCGCGCCCTGACGGGACGAGGTGCCGACCGCGCCGCCCGTGGCGCATAGGCTCAAGGGCATGGGCCAAGGCCCAAAGGTGACAGCACCCATGTCCTCGTCCCCGTCACAAGCGCGTTACCGTCGACCTCCCCGGCCGGGCCTAGTGCCACGGTACTCGGCCGGGCGGCACTGGTCGCCCGAGGCCCGCCGGGCGCTCGTGGCTTCCCTCCGCTCCGGGCCGCCGGGGAGCGCCGGCTCAGCGCTGGCGGAGGCGGTGGGGCGTTGCGACCCCGGCGAACTGGTGGACCTAGCGGTCTCCGAAGGCATCGCCGGCCCGGCTCTGGAGGGGCTGGGCCACCTGCTCCCGCCACCCGAGCGCTGCAGGCTCGCGGCTGCGGCACGCCAGGAAGCGCTGCGCCACCTGACCAACCTCGGTCTGCTCCAGCGCTGCGCCACAGCGCTGGAGGCGGCGGGCCTCACGTGGGCGGTACTGAAAGGCCCGGTTCTCGCCGAGCTGTGCTATGGGCGCGCTGTGCGCGGCTACACGGACCTCGACCTGATGGTGGCTCCCAGCCAGCTGGAGCACGCCGTCCGGGCGCTCGAAACGGTCGGGGCTTCCCTCGCGGAGCCGGATTGGACGTCGCTGGTCGCCGACGCCATGGGACAGCTCAGCATGGTCGTCAACGGGGCAGGCGTCGTCGACTTGCACTGGCACCTCGTGTACTTGCGAAGTGCCCGGGAGAGCTGGCGGATCCCAACCGACGAACTGCTCGAACGGCGCCGGCCGCTCAGGCTCGGGCCCGTGAATGCGTGGGCGCTCGGCCAGGTCGACTTCGCCGCCCACATCGCCCTGCATGCCTCCTTCGCCGGCGCCCAGCAGCTGCGCCGGATGCTGGACATCGACCGCACTCTCGCCGCCCAACCACCCGACTGGGACGCGTTGGTCGAGCGCTGCCGGGCCTGGCGCGTCGGCCTGCCGGTGGGAGTCATGCTCAACCGCACCCGCGCCATTCTCGGTGCCCCCGTGCCCGAGGAGGCCCTACGGCGCCTCGCTGGTGGCCGGCTCGAAGGCCTCATCATCCGCCAGCTGAGCGCCTGGGTGCCGTCGGGTCACCTCCCAGGGGGTCGTTCGGTCAACAACGGCTTGATCAGGTCGCTCCGCGACGGGTTTTTCCCGACCACGACCCAGTTCACCGCCGAGTCGTGGCACGCGATCTCCAATTTGGTCCACCCGGCACGCGCCCGGCTACCAGGCGCCGGCGACGTTGCGCCCGACCACGAGGGCCGAGAAGCGTTCACCCGTTACGTGCAGATGGTGGCAAGCGCTGACCGTTATGGCCACGGCGCCAAGTGATGTCCGGAGGCCACTTCCTGCCGGGCCGCAAGACGCTTCGGGGGGCGGCGACTGCAGCACGCTCCGATTGTCCAGGAAGCCCCCTCGGAAGGACCGGCATCCGCCTCAGCGAGACCGGCAGCGGCCCGGATGGCAGCGGCCCGGACGGCAGCAACGCACG
Source organism: Acidimicrobiales bacterium (assembly GCA_050744045.1). GTDB lineage: Bacteria > Actinomycetota > Acidimicrobiia > Acidimicrobiales > Palsa-688 > JBOGGK01. Next base: position 8,901 of record JBOGGK010000311.1, read on the forward strand.
GCCGGCGACCGGCCAGCCGACCACAGGCGCAGGACCGACCACGGACACTGGCCCGGACGAGAGCCCACCCCGCCGGTTCAACGTCAATGACATCCTGGCACCTATCGGCAAGCGCAGCGCCCGCCAGCTACCTCGCCTCGTGCTTGGGGCCATCAAGCTCGTGTGGGCGGCTGCGCGCCTCGAGCTCGTCCTGGCCACGGCGCTGCAGGTCATGGCGAGCGTCGGCCTGGCCGCCCAGGTCCTGATCGCCCGCAAGTTCCTCAGCGCCTTCTTGAACGTGAACCACGGCGCGAACGTGACCTCCGTGCTCCCGGCCCTGCTCGCCCTGGCCGGCAGCATCGCCCTCATCGCGATTGCCAACACCGGCGCCAGCGAGCTCCAGCGCATCCTCGGCGAACTGGTCTCCCGTCACGCCCTCGGCAAGGTGCTCGACGTGTCGGTGGCGGCCGACCTCCTGGCCTTCGAGACTCCCGCGTTCCACGACCGCCTGCAACGTGCCCAGATGAACGCCTCCTCCAGGCCTCTCCAGATGACCAACGGGCTGGTCACGCTCTCGGGCTCGCTGTTCGGCATCGCCGGCGTCGGCGCCGCCCTGATCTTCATCCAGCCTCTTTTCCTGCTCATGCTCGTGGCGGCCTACGTCCCTGTATGGCTCGCCATCACGCGGTCGTCCAAGGCGTCGTACGAGCGTTACATAGAGCTGATCGAGAACGATCGTCGCCGGGGTTACATCCAGATGGTGCTCACGCAAAAGGAAGAGGCCAAGGAGGTGCGTTCTTTCGACCTGGGCGCCTTCTTCCGGGAACGCTGGGACGGCCTGTACGCCTGGCGCATCTCCCGGCTCCGCCAGGTCATGTACAAGCGCCTGCGGCTCGGCCTCGGAGGCAGCGTGGTCATGTCCGCTCTCACCGCCAGCGCCGTCGGGTTCCTCGTATGGCTGGTCTCGTCCCACCGGCTGTCCCTGTCAGGCGCCGGCGCGGCGGCGGCAGCCATCATCCTGCTCGGCACCCAGCTCCAAGCCATGGCCACCGGTGCCGGCCAGCTCTTCGAGAGCTCGCTTTTCATCGAGGACTTCAACTCTTTCGTCCGCTCCATGCCCCTCATGGTCGCCCACAGCCACGGCGGGCGCGCCAAGCCCCCGGCCCGTTTCCGCTTGATGAGGGCCGACCGGGTCACGTTCACTTACCCGAGCCGTAACGCCCCTAGCCTGTACGAGGCTTCGGTGGAGGTGCGCGAGGGCGAGGTGGTGGCACTGGTGGGCGAAAACGGTTCGGGCAAGACAACATTGGCCAAGATCCTGGCCGGCCTGTACCGTCCCGAGGCGGGCCGGGTGCTGTGGGACGGAGTCGACACGGCTACCTTCGACCCCCACCTGTGGAGAGAGCGCGTGGCGGTACTGTTCCAAGATTTCGTCCGCTACTTCTTGAGCGCTCGTGAGAACATCGGGTCGGGCCAATGGCAGCGCCTCTCCGACCTGGCGGGCATACGCGAGGCGGCGACGCGGGCCGGCGTCGGAGCTCTGTTCTCGGCCATGCCCGACGCTTACGAGACCTTGCTCGGCCCGCAGTTCCTGGGCGGGTTGGACATCTCGGGCGGGGAATGGCAACGAGTGGCGTTGGCGAGAGGGTTCTTCCGCGACGCGCCCTTCGTCATCCTGGACGAACCGACAGCGGCTCTCGACCCGAGGTCAGAGGCGGCCCTGTTCGCCAACATCCGTGAGCTTTTCCAGGAGCGCTCCACCTTGCTCATCTCCCACCGGTTCTCGAGCGTGCGCAGCGCTGACCGCATCTACGTGCTCGAC
>JBOGGK010000312.1:0-2153 GCA_050744045.1 Acidimicrobiales bacterium
GCCTTACACCGACGCGCTCACCGAACGGTTCCAGACCGCCGTGGACCAGCTGGTGGGAGCGGATCGCTGGAAGATGACCCAGGAGATGGGCTGGTGGCCGGTCAACTTCCCCGGCTTCGACGATCCGCCCTATGCCGACAGCTGGCACATCGAAGGGGGATGGTTCCGCCACCACCTGTCCTCGCCCGAACAGGCGCTCCTCAACCTCTTCTGCTTCTCGACGGTGGACCGCGGTGAAGGCGGCACCCTTCTGGTCGAGGGCTCCCACCACCTGGCCGCTCGCCTTCTCTCCGAAGCCGAGCCCTACGGGCTCGAGGCCGACGACTTCGACGAGCCACTGACTGCCATCTTGGACCAAGAGGGATGGCCAGGGGTGGTCGAAGTAGCCGCCGAGGAGGGAGACGTGGTGCTCGCACACCCGCTGATGTTCCACTCCGCCAACCCGAACCGCGGCGCCCGTCCTCGGGTCATGGCCCAACCCGCCTTCAGCATGACCGAGCCCATGCGCACCGACGGCGACGACCTCTATCCGGTCGAGATCCCGTTGGCCCGCGTCGTCCGAGGGCGCCGATAGGTACCCCCCTCGGGTTCAGGTGTGATCGACCGAGATGGCCGACGACGTCATCGACTCAAGAGATGGCCAGGTGTCGAAGTATCTGAAATTGGTTTGTCGAATTTGCCGAGTGGGCCGTAGGCACTCGTATTCGAACCGCCACGACATGCGAGAACGGCTTCACAGGCTCGCGGAGCAATGCTGTAGCGACGTGTAGCCGCTCGTGCTACGGTGTCCTTCGTGGCCCGGACCATCGCGCAGCGAGAGCTGCGCAACGACAACGCCAAGGTGATCGACGCTGTGGCCGCCGGGGAGACCTTCGTCGTAACGCGCAATGGCGTCCCAGTGGCCGAGCTCCGTCCGATTGCGCCGCCTCGACGGAAATTCGTCGCCAGAGCAGATCTCGTTGCTCTCGGAGCTGCCGGACCGCATGTCGGCCTCGGCGAGTTCAGGGCCGACCTGGATCGCATCGTCGATCAGAGCCTGTAGATGTCCGTCGGCCTGCTCGATACGTCCGTGGTCATCGATTGGGATGACCCCGCCGTCGCTACGGCGCTCCCCGACGAGGCCGCGATCTGCGCCATCACCCTTGCTGAACTGACCGCCGGGACGCATCTCGCCTCGTCCGGTGACGAACGGGCCCGTCGGCAAGCTCGCCTGCAACAAGTCGAGGCGACTTTCGACCCCATCGCCTTCGATGCCCCCGCTGCCCGCAGCTACGGTCAGGTCATTGCCGCGGTCTTGGCAACCGGTCGTTCCCATCGTCGCCGCATTGCCGACCTGCTCATCGCCGCCACGGCGCATGCCAACGGGCTGCAGCTCTACACGCGAAACCCGGACGACTTCGACGGCCTCGCGAGACTCATCGAGATCATCGGCGTGTGAGAGCCGGGTACCGGTCCGGCCGACCGCGCTCGTACCGTGTGGTTCGAACAGCTCCTGGGGTGACGCGCCCGATTGGCAGTAGCACGGGTTCCTTGGCGATCTCAGCCGCTCCCGTGGTCGATCTCGACCACCGGTGACCTTTGTCCATCCCGCCGCCTCCGTCATCAACGGTGACCGGGCCATCGGTCACTCGCGTCAGCGGCCGGGCATAGCAGTGGTGAGACCGTTGGACCGACATGCGTCGATCAGGCGATCGTCGTATGAGATGACTTCATCGACGTCGAGCGCGATTGCGGTGGCGAGATGGATTGCATCGAGCGTGCGTAGCAGAGGAGGAGCGACACGCCGGGCGAGACCGATGACCTCCCCGGTGATGAGTCGCTCGGCCACTCCGGCCAGCGCTCCTTCAATGGCGTCGCGAATCTCGTCCTCGCCATACCAACCGCCGTCGAGCCGCGTCCGCAAGGCTCGGCTGACCTCGACCCAAGCCAGCGACGACGAGATGATCACGGCATCCCCAGCGACGTAGCGGTCAAATGCTGCCTCTACCACGTCGGACTCGGCTTCCTGCACCGACCTCTTGATCAAAGCGCTGCTGTCGAAGTAGATCCGCACGTCAGATCCGCTCGCTTCGATCAAGAAGATCGGCGCTAGTCACTCCTGGCGGAAGCCTAAGACGCTTGGCGATCTTGCGAGACGGCGCCCGCGGTGGACG
>JBOGGK010000313.1:0-16733 GCA_050744045.1 Acidimicrobiales bacterium
ATCTCGAGGCCGACGTCGAAGCCTTCGCGCATGGCCAGCTCTTGCATCACCTGCTCCAGCTTGCCCTGTCCCAGGGCCGCCTGGACGGCACGGGTGACGCCGAGCTTGCGGGCCAGATCGAGGCGGAACTCGGAGACGTCGGTGATCACGACGTTGCGGGCGCCAGCCCGGCGGCAGACCAGGCTCGCCATTATCCCGATCGGCCCGGCCCCGGTGATGAGCACGTCCTCGCCCAGGACGGGGAAGGCGAGCGCCGTGTGGACGGCGTTTCCGAAGGGGTCGAAGATGGCGGCGACGTCGAGGTCTATCCCGGCTCCGTGACGCCAGAGGTTGCCGGCGGGGAGCGCTACGTAGTCGGCGAACGCCCCGTCCCGGTCGATACCGACGCCCCGGGTTTTGGCGCAGAGGACCCGCCGGCCGGCCATGCAGTTGCGGCAGCGACCGCACACAAGGTGGCCCTCACCGCTCACGAGGTCGCCCGTGGCCAGTTCCTGGACGTCTTCGCCGAGGGCGACGATCTCGCCCACGAACTCATGGCCGATCACCAGCGGAGGCCGGACGTGGTGCTGCGCCCAATCGTCCCAGGACTCGATATGCAGGTCGCTCCCGCAGATCCCGGTGCGCAGGACGCGCACGAGAACGTCGTCCCGGCCGATGGCCGGTATGGGCACGTCCTTCATCACTAGGCCAGGACGAGGGCCGTCCTTTACCAGGGCGCGCATGGACTGGGCCGTCACCACTGGGCCGTCACCACTGGGCCGTCAAGACTGGCGTCACAACCGCTGACATTCTATGTAATATCTTAGCCTGGAACCGGTGGGGCCGCCGGCGCCGGGGGACTGCGCCCCAGTCGAGCTGGAGGCCGACCGGTCGCCGCCAGGCCGAGGTGGAGCTCATGATAAGGGACCTGAAAGGTCGCCCCTGGGCGCACATGCCGCCGGGACGCCGTGGTGCCTGCCTGGCTGGCGTTCGAGGCCATGGTCACAACACCGCCCGCTGAGCTGCGGGCCCGGACGATCGAGGCGTGAGGCCCAGTACCTGGCCACGAGCTTGCCACGCCCCGTTGGCTGGGACTTGACATCATGCATCGTGTGATTAACATCGCGGGGGTGGCGCCAGAGGGGCTAGGAGGCGCAAGTTGAGGCGCCGGCGCGTCCTTATCGTCTCCCTCGGGGGGACGATAGCGATGACCGGGGAACCGGGGAAGGGTGCCCGGCCGACCCTCGAGGCGGCGGACCTCTTGTCACCCCTGCGTGACTTGTCTGATGCCGACCTTACGCCGAGGTCTTTCCGCCAGGTCCCCGGTGCCGAGCTCCGCGTGGAAGACATCGGCGCTTTGGCGGGCATGGTGGGATCCGCGCCGAAGGAGGGGTTCGACGGGATCGTCGTGACCCAGGGGACAGACACGATCGAGGAGACGGCCTTCGCCCTTGACTTGCTACTCGAGGGGGACCTGCCGTTGGTGGTCACCGGCGCCATGGTCAACCCCTCCCGGCCCGGTGGCGACGGCCCCGCCAACCTCTTGGACGCAGTCGCGGTCGCCGCCTCGGGATGCACTGGCGAGATCGGACCGGTAGTCGTCTTTGGGGGCGAGGTGCACGCTGCACGTTTCGTACGCAAGACGCATACGACGAGCTACCGGGCGTTCACGTCGATCAGCGGGCCCCTCGGCTGGGTGGCCGAGGGGAAGCCGCTCCTGCTCACTAAGCCGGCCGTGCGCGTGCGCTTGCCTCAAGCCCCTCTCGTTGCCGAGGGCCCGGCCGCGGTTGCCTTGCTCACTGCCACTGCGGGCGACGACGGGCGTTTGCTGAAAGCGGTCAACGGAGCCTACGACGGGCTCGTAATGGAGGCCCTGGGTGCCGGGCACGTCCCCTCGGCCTTGGTGGCGCCCCTCGCTGATCTGGCGGCGACCATGCCCGTGCTTTTGTGCTCGCGGACCGGCAACGGGCCGGTGCTGCGCCGGACGTACGGCTTCCCGGGCTCAGAGCGGGACCTGCTCGACCGGGGCCTCATCAGTGGCGGCTACCTGGACGGGCCCAAAGCACGTATCGCCTTGACCCTCTTGCTGAGGACCGGCGCGGGCAGGGAAGAGATCCGAGATCTCATGCAGCAGTTCTACGGCGCTATCTCGTGAGCGCTGAGGCGGCTCGTGCCGGCCTGGGGGCACTGGGTCGGAGAGGCGCCGTCGGGCTGCGCCTACTTTCCGGAGAGAACCCGTGGGACGCGAGAAAAAAAGAGAGGAGGACTTGGCAGCGGAACCACATTAGACGAAGAGCGCGAGCGAGTTCCAGCCACCCGCCCCGACCAAAGGGAGGGGAGCAGTACCGTTGAACGACCGTACAGAGAACGACAATACAACTGAGGAAAGGGGCAACAACGAAATGAAAGGACAAGTCAAAGGTCCGCGCGTGGCCGCGCTGGGAGCGGCCGTCGCACTGGCTGTATCTTGGTCAATACCGAGCGCTGCTTCGGCGGCACCGAATCATAAGCATTTCACCATCGCATACGAGCTCGGCTATGTGGGCAACGACTGGCAGACCGAGGCAGAGCACCTGACACTGGCAACCTCGCGCGTCGAGCCGTACAAGAGCATCGTCAAGCTCGAGGTCCACATCGCCGGCACCAACACCGAGACCCAGATCTCCGAAGTCGGCCAAGAGGTTGCGGACCATGTCAGCGCGATCATCCTCTACCCCTTGTCGCCCACTGCCCTGGCGCCCGCGGTGAAGGCAGCTTGCGCGGCCGGGGTCAAGGTGTTTACTTATGACTCTTACGTCAATGCCCCCTGCGCGTACGAAACCTCCATTCCTTACAGGCCCAACCTGCCTGATGCGTGGGGCGCTGTTACTATGACTTGGCTGGCAAAGGACCTTCATGGCCACGGCGACGTCATAATGGAGACGGGCCAGCCAGGCGCCTCGCAGGACAATTATAACGTTGAGTCCGCCCGCAAAGCCCTCAAAAAGTTCCCGGGCATCAAGGTGGTGGCGCAGGTCCCGACCGACTGGAACCAAGCGGAAGCAAAGACAGTTACGTCTGAGCAGCTGGCATCTCATCCCAGCATCAAAGGGATATGGAACGAAAACGGTTGCTATGGTGCCGAGCAAGCAGTCCTGGCAGCCCACAGCAAGCCGATACCCTGCGCCGGCAACTCCTCGAACGGGCACCGCGTGATGATGCTGCCCAAGTCCAAAGGCGGCATCGGCCTACAGAGCCTTTCGTTGGGCACCGGTGTAAACGGAGGAGCGCTTTGTTTGGTGGATGCCGTCAAGGTGCTCGAGGGCCACAACGTGCCGCACTTCGTGCCCAACCCCGTCTCAGATCAAGAGGCGAGCAACGCTACGCTCAAACTCGGGGCAAACGTCTTCCCGAACAGGAACAAGGCTGGCGTCGGCCCTGGATTCGAATGGTTCGGCCCGCTCCCGCAGGTCCCTGCGGCAGCCCAGACTGTCCATGCAGCCCTGACGGGCGAACCGGGTAAAAGCTAAGCGTTTCCGTGCCGTGCCGTGCCGTGCCGTAGCCGTCCCCCGGTAGTAGGTGCGTCGGGCTGGCCTCCTGACGTCCCTGAGGGACGGCTAGGCGCGGGGCGCCGGCGCGGGACGGGCGCACAGCGGTGGCGCGAGAGGACGGTAAGTGCGGGCGGGCCGAGAGAGGCAGATCGCCGCTAGGAAGCTCTGCAGGAGGTGTGGGTGTTCGAAGTAACGGGGCTGACCAAGCGGTTTGGGGCGACAGTGGCGCTACAGAGCGCGTCGTTCCGTTGTGAGCCTGGCCGAGTCCTCGCCCTCCTCGGCGAGAACGGCGCCGGCAAGTCGACCCTGGTAGGGGTGGTAGCGGGCGTGGTGAGGGCGGACGGCGGGTCGGTGAGCATAGACGGGACGTGCTTGCATTTCGGTTCCGCACGCGACGCACGCTCGGCGGGGATAGGCGTGGCGTTCCAAGAGCTGTCCCTCGTGCCCACCATGACAGTCGCCCAGAACCTCCTGCTGGCGGCCGAACCGCGCGGCCGCCTCGGGCTGGTGAGAGCGAGTGCGCTCCGTGCCCGTGCCCGGGCACTCCTGCGACAAGGCGAACTGCACGACGTCGACGTCGATGTGCCCGTCGAGGGCTTGCCATTGTCTGTACAGCAGAAGCTGGAGATCATACGAGCGATCGCTTACAGCAAGCGCGTCTGCCTCCTCGACGAGCCCACCTCTGCGTTGGCCGCCGAGGACGTCGGCTGGTTCGAAGCGCGCCTTCAGCAGCTGCGGGAACTGCGGCGGACCGTGCTCTTCATATCTCACCGGCTGCCGGAGATCCGCCGCTTCTGTGACGAGGTTACAGTGCTGCGCCATGGCCGGACCGAAGGGACCTGGGCCGTGCCTGAAGTGACCGATGGCGAGCTGGTCACGGCTATGCTCGGCCGGCAACTGGAAGCGGTCTACCCCAAGCGCGGGCGGGTCCAGCTACCTGGGGGGGGCGGCGCCCCATTGCTCAGGGCGACTAACGTGAGGACGCGAGACGGCTCGCTCCGCGCCTCCCTTGAAGTGCACTCGGGCGAGGTCGTCGGGGTGGCCGCCCTCCAAGGCCAGGGCCAGGATCTGCTGTTCCGGGGGCTGTTCGGTGACTACCCGACGACGGCGGAGGTGCTGGAGGTCAACGGGCGGGCAAGGCGCCTCAGGACCCCTCGGGCGGCGACGTCGGTAGGTGCGGACATCGGCCTTGTGCCAGAGAACCGCCGGACCGAGGGGCTCCTGCTCGACCTGCCGGCAGAGCGCAACCTCACGGTGACGGTGCTGGGCCAGACGAGCGTGCTCGGCGTGGCCCGGCCTGCGTTGGAGCGTGAGAAGGCGGCAAGCGTGATACAACACCTGCGCGTTACGCAGGCAGCGCCGTGGGAACCAGTAGCACGCCTCAGTGGCGGGACCCAGCAAAAGCTGGTCCTCGGGAAATGGTTAGCGCGCGGCAGCCGCCTGCTGTTGCTGTACGACCCGACCCGCGGCGTGGACGTTGCGACCAAGCACGATATCTACGAGCTGCTACGCCACCACGCCGCAACGGGCGGTGGGGTGCTGTGGTACTCGACCGAGCTAGAGGAGCTCGCTAACGTTTGTGACCGGGTATTCGTGATGCGCGAAGGGCGCGTCACCGCCGAGTTTTTGCCACCACAACTTAGCGCCACAAGCTTGCTTGCCGAGATGGTCCAAGGAGGACCAGAGGCCCAGGCCGCCAGGACCTTGGGCCGGCGGGCAGCTCTCCGGCAAGGCGGTCGCTTGGGCCGGTGGTCCTGGGCGCTACGAGCGGCGCGCCCAACCCTGGTCGTGCTGGCCCTCGCGATCTTCCTGTTCCTGCTCGAAGCGTCCACTGCCTCAGGGGGGTTCAGCGCTCTCAACGTCCAATCGGTGCTAAACGACAGCTTGGGCGTCGGCATCGCCGCCATGGGCGAAACGTTCGTGCTGTTGGTCGGCGGCTTCGACCTTTCCGCGGGCGGGATCGTGTCACTCATCAACGTGCTGTTGGCGACGCAGCTGCGCTCTAGCGTCCCCTCCGAGGTCGGGTGGGTGGTGCTGGCGGTCCTGGCCGGCGCGGGTATGGGCTTTTTGAACGGGGCGAGCGTGGTCTGGCTGCGCCTCCAGGGCATCGTCGTGACCCTCGCCTCCGGGTTCGTCTGGTCCGGCTTCGCGCTTTTAGTCCTCGCCTCCCCCGGGGGCAACGTGCCCGCGAGCTTCATCTCAGGGCTAACCGGGCTGTGGGGGGGCTCGTTCCCTCGGTCGGTCATGGCGCTCCTGTTCGTCGTCCTGATCTGGGATTTGGTGCTCCGAAGCCCGCTCGGGCCACGGCTTTATGCTGTCGGGTCGGACCCGAGGGCTGCCGTGACGAACGGCATCAACACTGGGGCAACAGTGCTCATTGCTTACTCGCTGAGCGGGGCCTTTTACGGGCTTGCCGCCTCCTTCCTCACCGCGCAGACCGCCGGCGGCGACCCCACCCTCGGGACACCGTTGCTGCTCACGTTCTTCGCTGCCGCAGCTGTTGGAGGGGTCAGGCTCGGAGGCGGGAGGGGCTCACCGGTCGGGGCCCTGATCGGGGGCTTCGTCCTCCAGTTGATCGAAGAAGTGCTCTTCGGCTTCGGCGTGGCCAGCTACTACACCTACGTGTTCGACGCCTTGGTCCTGGTCGTCGCCGTGACGGTGACCGGCTGGGCGCGGGTGCGGCACCGTAAGCCCCCGAGGGCCGGGATCCCGACTTCGCCGCCCGGCGAGCAGAGCGCGGCGGGGGCTGCGGGGCTAGTGCCTGCCCGGCCAGTGACTGCCCGTACCACCGGGGAAGCAGGCAATGCTTAAAGCACGGGGCCTGCAGGTCGGCACGTACGGACGTGGTGCTGCCTGGTGGCACCGCGCCCGGCTCTTGGTGCCCGCCTATGTCGGGGTCTTGGCCCTGTTCGTGGCCGGTCTGGTCATAAACCCAGACTTCGGGACGCTCAGCCACATCGGCACGATCGTGCAACTGGCTTCGTTCCTGATCGTCATCGGGTTCGGCCAGGGCCTGGTGATGCTGGTCGGTAGCGGTGGCATCGACTTGTCTGTGCCCTACACCCTGACTTTGGCGGCGGTGGTCGCCTCTATCCTCGGCCCGACGTACAACCTGCCGTTCCCCGTCGTCGTGGCTGCCGCCCTCGGTTGCGCCGCGGTCGTGGGCCTGGTCAACGGGCTGGGCGTCGTCGGGTTGGGGTTGCAGCCTCTCATCATGACCTTGGCCATGAACACGTTCCTCACCGGGTTCGTCCAGATCGTGACTAACGGCTCTCCGGGGGGCTCGTCGCCTGGCGCCCTGACCCATCTGATGAGCGGAAGAGTCGCCGGGTGGCTACCCACAGTGGTCCTGCCGCTCATAGTGTTCGTGGCCGCGGGCGTCATCCTGCTCGGGCGCAGCACCTACGGCCGGAGGGTGTACGCGGTAGGAAACAGCACCAGGGTCGCCCACTTGAGCGGGATCAACGTCCGCGCCGTTACGGTGAGCGCATACGTGGGGAGCGGGCTCTGCAGCGGCCTCGCTGGGCTTATGCTCCTCGGGTTTGCCAACCAGAGCTTCATAGGCATGGGAGACGCCTACCTGTTGCCTTCGATCGCAGTGGTGGTGATCGGGGGCACCTCGGCGCTCGGGGGCAAGGGGGCTTACCTCGGCACAGTCGGCGGTGCCTTGTTGCTGGAGTTGTTGGACACGATCTCAGGGTCGTTGTTTGGCAGCGCGGCGGTGCAAGACATCATCTACGGGGCCGTCATCTTCGTGGCCATGATCATTTCGAGGTTCCTGTCCTAGATGCCCAAGGTTAGTGCCAAGAAGATCAGACCTCCACGGGCCAGGGGACGGGCCGGCGAAAGAGCTGACGGTGCCTTGGCATCTTTGTCTTCCCTGAGGCGCCAGACTGCGCAGGAGTCCGCCCTCGAAGCCCTCCGCGCTGCCATCTTGGGCAATGAGCTTCGAGGAGGGACGAGGCTCGTCGTGGCGAGCCTGGCCGAGCAGCTCGGCGTGAGCATCACACCGGTCCGCGAGGCCATGAGAGAGCTCGCCACGCAAGGCTTGATCCGCTTCGAACCGTACAAAGGCGCCGTCGTGTGCACCCCGACGCTCGACGAAGTGCGCGAGGTCTACGAAGCCCGCTTATTGATAGAACCCGTCGTAGTGAGAAAGGCAGTCGAGCGCATCACCGCGCCCGACCTCGAGGCCGCCCAGCGCGTGCAGCAGGCGATGACCTCAACGGCGGACGTAGCGACGTGGGTGGTCCTCAACCGTCGCTTCCACGGTATCTTCACCGCCTCGGCCTGTTCACCGCGGCTGGCGAGCATTATCGAGGCCCTGGAAGATGCCGCCGCCCCGCAAGTTGCGCTGTCTATCAGGGCTGATTACCGCCGGGTGACCGACGGCAACATCGAGCACCAGCAGTTGCTCGGGGCTTTCCAGGAGCGTGACGCGGACCGGGCGGTGGCGCTCTTGGTGCACCACCTCGAATCGACGGTGCGAGCGGTAGAGTCCTTGGCGCGGCAAGGACCGGAGCGCACTGAGGAGGAGGACGGTCGTGCAGGAGGCGTTTGACCTCGTAGTAAAAGGAGGCGTGGTGGTTTCCCCCTCCGGGAGGGGACAGCTCGACGTCTACGTGCACGACGGTAAGGTCGCAGCCCTCGAACCGCCAAAGCGCGAAATGGCTGCCACCCGGACGGTGGACGCTGGCGGCCTTTTGGTGCTCCCGGGGATGGTCGACACTCACGTGCATCTGATGGACCCGGGGGACGTGACGAGGGAAGACTTCCCGACCGGGACCCTGGCGGCCGGCGCGAGCGGCGTAACGACGATCATCGAGCACACGCACGGTTGGCCGGTCACAACTCCCGAGCGTTTGGTGGAAAAACGCGCCCACGTGCGGGGTCGCTCCTATGTGGACTACGGCTTGGCCGCCCACGTCTGGGACGATCCTGGCCAGGACCTGGTGGGGCTCTGGCGTGGAGGCGTGAGCTTTTTCAAGGTTTTCACCTGCGCGACCCACGGCGTCCCGGCGCAAACCCATGACCGGTTGACCGAGGTCTTCGAGTTGTTGGCTGACCTGGGCGCCCCCGCTCTCGTGCACTGCGAAGACGACCAGATCACCTCGGCCTCGGAGCGCCGGTTGCACGAAGCCGGTCGCAGCGATCCTGGGATCTTGCCAGCGTGGCGTTCGCTCCCGGCCGAACTGGTCGCCGTAGGGACGGTGGCGTTGCTCGCACGCCTGGCCGGCGCACGGGTGACGATCGCCCACGTGAGCAGCCCGGCGGTGCTGGAGGTGCTGCGCGCCGAACAGCGCCGGGGTAGCCCGGCCGTCGCGGAGACCTGCCCTCAGTACCTGTTGCTCCATGAGCGCGAGGTCTATGAGCACGGCGCGCTGCGGAAGTTTACGCCGCCGGCCCGGGCGCGTTGCACTGACGACGCGGACGAGATGTGGCGAGCGCTAAACAAGGGCACGATACACCTTTTGTCCAGTGACCACGCACCATCCACGCGCGAGCAGAAGCTCGGGGGGGACATTTGGCAGGCACCTTTCGGGCTCCCGGGGCTGGACACCACCTTCCGCCTCCTTCTGGACGCTGCGCTCACAGGGAGGACATCGCTCGAGAGGGTGGTGAGCGCCTATGCCCTCGCGCCTGCCCGTCGCTACCGGCTCGCGGGCAAGGGACGGCTCGCTCCGGGTGCCGATGCTGACATGGTCCTGGTGGACCCAGGTGCCCGCGGCACGATAACGGACGAGGCGGTGCGCTCTAAGGCCGGCTGGACTCCGTATGCCGGGCGGGGCGTGCGAGGGTCGGTCGTTTCGGTACTGCTCCGGGGGGCTGCGATCGTGGACGACGGCCAAGTTGTTGGGGCGCCGTCCGGACGGTTCATGGCCGGCCCAGGCACCACCGCGGTGAGTTAGGGGAGGGTGGGAACCAAAAGTGGCAAAAGGAAGCGCGTAAATGAGCAAGCTTCTCGCAGGACGTGCTGTGGTGGTCGTCGGCGCAGCGGGCGGCATCGGGAAAGCAGTTGCTGCAGCAGTCGCAGCGGAGGGTGCGGACCTGCTGGTGGCGGACCGGAGGGTGCCCGAGGTGAACGAGATTGCCGAGGCCTGCCGAGCCACGGCGAGCCTCGCCGAGGCGGCCAGCGTCGACGTCTGCGAGGTGGGTTCGGTCGACGCGATGAAGGAACTCGCCTTAAAGCGGCTGGGACGCGTCGACGCGTTAGTCAACTGCGTGGGCGTGCTGACGGAGGCGGCACTCGAGGATCTGACGGTCGCGGCCTTTGACGAGATGATCGCGGTTACGCTGCGAGGGACGTTTTTGCTGTGCAGGGCGTTCGCTCCTCACATGAAGAAAAGAGGGAGCGGGCGCATCATCAATTTCGCCAGTCAACTGGGGATCAACGGAGGCGTCCGCTTGGCGCATTATTCTGCCGCGAAGGCGGGAGTGATTGGGTTTACGAAGTCCATAGCCCGGGAGCTTGCGCCCTACGGTGTGCTGGTAAATGCTATCGCGCCAGGCCCGATCGTTACGCCCATGACTGCGAGCATCACGCCGGATTGGGTCGAGAGGAAGCGTGCAGAGTTGCCACTTGGGCGGTTCGGGTTCCCCGAAGAAGTGGCCCCGACAGTGGTGCTCCTAGCGAGCGACCCCGGCGGCAATCTTTATGTTGGGCAAACGCTTGGCCCTAACTCAGGGGACGTTATGCAATGACATGCGGTCGGGTCTGGGGCCGCGCCGGCGCCTTCTGAGGGTGGGGCTGTTGTCCCCGGGGGTTGGCAAGCTGCCCTCGTCAATGACCGGCTGCCCGAGCCGGCCTGGAAGTTCGGCCATCGTCGTCAACCTGACGCAGGCGGGCGCCCCTTGGCAGGCTTGGGAGAGTGACACGGGAGGCGCGGCCGCCAACGGCGAGCGGTAGTGGTCCCGCAACAGACCCTACCGCGGTAGTGGCCAGCAATGACTTGCCCGGACGACCACCGGGTGCTTCGGCGAGCATCAGGCGTCACGACCGGCACCGGCTGCTAGCCCTCTCGTGGGCCCACCTGCTGAATGACGGCGCGTCGAACTACCTCCCTGGAGTGCTGCCCGCGATCCTGATCGCGCTCCACGAACCGGTCCGGCTCGCGGGCGCGCTCATGGCAGCACTGATCGTTGGGCAAACTCTGCAGCCGGTCACGGGGTGGCTCGCCGACCGGCGCGGCGGCCGCGGCCTCACAGCGCTCGGCCTGTTGTTCAGTTCGCTCGGTGGGGCGGTGCTCGGCCTCGCACCGACGACTTCGCTATTGGTGCTGCTGCTGCTGTTCATCGGCGTAGGCGGAGCGTTGTTCCACCCCCAGGCGCTCGCCGGCGTGCGCAGCATGCTGAGGGGCAGGCAGGGACTGCTCACCTCGGTGTTCCTCGTCGGCGGCGAGCTCGGCCGGGGCATTTGGCCCACGGTAGCCAGCCTGGTGGTGACCGGGCTCGGGCTCGCCTGGCTCTGGCTCGTCGGCCTGCCGGGCCTGCTCACAGTCCCGCTGCTGTTCGCTATGGCGCCGAAGCTGCCTGCCCGGCCGCGCCAGGTGAGCCGGATCCACTGGCACCGCCATGCCGGCCCGACATCGGTGCTGATCAGCTATCGCAGCATCCAGGCTTTCACCACCTACGTCCTCGTCACGTTCATCCCGATCATGTGGCACCTCCGGGGCGGGTCGCTCGTTGAAGGGGCGACGATCATCACCACCATGATCACCGTTGGGGTCGTCGGCAACCTCTGGGGCGGGCACCTGGCCGACCGCTTCGGCAGGCGCCCGGTCCTGCTAGCCTCGAGCCTGGCGACGGCCGGGCTGATCTTCCCGACCGTGTACCTGTCGGGCGCCTGGGTGTGGGCCTCAGCCGCCTTGCTCGGGATGGCGATCTTCCTGACCGGGTCGACGACGGTGTTGATCGGCCAGGACATCTTCGTTGAAAACCGCTCGATGGGGTCGGGGATATCGCTCGGGCTGGCCAACGGCGTGGGGTCGCTCTTGGTGCTGCTCGCCGGGCTGTGGGTTGGGGACCGGGACATAATGAAGCTGTTCTGGGTCGTAGCCGTGCTGAGCCTCGCGGCAGCGGCTCTGGCTCTTGGCTTCCCAGCCGCACTTATGCGCAACGGGCCAGGTGAGAGCAGGTGAGCAAACCCTCAGCGATGTGGCACCGCCGCGGCCGCTCCTGGCATCGCGGCGCTAACTGAAGCCGTGGTATCCGCGTGCCGGCCAGGGTGATGTAGGCGCCTGGGGACCCTCTAGCCTCGCCCGATAACGTCACAGTGACGCAATTTGGTGACTGCCACGCACGAGGCCCCGGCGGCACCTGGGCCGCCGATAAGGGCCGTTATGTCAAGTTAGTGCCTCGAGCTCGCCAGGGTGGCAGGGAGGGCGCCGAGCCGGCCCAGCAGGGCCTCCTTGATCGCTGGGCGGCTGGCGAACACCGCCAGCAACGCCGCCTCGCGGCTCGAGCGCTCGGCCACGTCCCCGGCCAGGGCTGACCTGCTCCCCCGCTGCACCGCGAGAACATGGGCGCAGCGCATGGCGAGCTCGCACGCCGCCGCTCGGGCGGCGGGCATGCCCGGTCCCTCGGCCGGTGCCCCTGCGAGGCCCTCGCCGGCACCGGCGGCCCGGTCGAGCATCTCGCGGCAGCGGCGCAACTCTTCGTCCAGGGGCGAGGGGCCGACGAGGGTGCAGCACCTCTGCGCCAGGCCGAGGGCGAACGAGCCGTTGAGCCGGAGCCGCTCCGAGCGCCTCCGGGCGACGTCGTACTCCTCCTGGCTAATGACGGAATCCTCGCCGACGAAGCACGATTGGAAATGGAGGCCGACGGTCCAGCTCGCGTTCAGGGCCGACAAGTGCAACGCGGCGGCGGTCAAGCCCGGCTGGTCCCGCGCCTGCAAGAGGACCGTGACGACGCGGTCCTCGCGGCCGCCCCCGCGGGCTTGCCCGTGACCGGCCCCTTGGCGGGCGACTATCAAGATCTGATCGACGGTGCCCCAGCCGCTCACCCAGGGAGCCTCGCCTTGTAGCACCCACCCGCCGGCGACCGCCTCGGCGCTGAGCCGGGGCGGCCCAGGCATCAAGCCGGTGAGGGCGACGCCCGCTTTGGTCGTCCCCGTTATGGCCCCGGCGCGGAAGGCCTGGCGCAAATGGGCCGGCGTGGTGGGGTCGAGCATGGCCCCGAGGAAGCGGAGGTGCTGGGCCCAGACAAAGGCGGTGGTGGCGCATGCCGAGGCCATCTGCTCTACCACGGCGCAGGTTTCTGGGTAACCGAGGCCGAGGCCGCCTTCGGAGGGGGGAGCGAAAATGCCATAAAAGCCGGCCTCCGCCAAGGCCGCGAGGTTGTCAGCGGGGACCGCTCTCGCGCCGTCCACTTCACCAGCTCGCGACCAAAGCAAAGTGCAGACTTCCCCCAGGCGGAGCTGGAGGTCTTCGTCCAAGTTGGATACCGCCGGCGGAGCGAGCCCAGCACGGCGGAGCAGCCCGGACGGCGGCTCGGGACCAGGGCTCCCTGGCACGCCGGGCCCGCTGCTCCCCCCGGGTGGCCTGCCTGACCTGTCAGCGACCGAGGAGCTGCGTCTCAGGTCGTCGTAAGGGGGCTCGGCCATCGCGGTGCCTTCGCGACACTACATCGCCCTGGCGCGATCTGCGAAAGACAACCCCCTAGCAGGCGCCACTACCGCTGCGCCGGCGCGGCGAAGCGCGTGGCCGGCCCAGTTGGGGTAGTCTGTTCGCTTAGCGAACGACCGTTGCGAAATACCGAGAGGTCGGAGGAGATAGCAGAAGTGCCTGCACGTCCCCGAGGGGAGCCTGCCTCAGCCAAAGTGGTGCACGGTGCGGGCCCCCCGGCGCGGGAGGCGGGGAAAGAGTTCGTCCGTTCGGTTGACCGGGCATTCGCTATCGTCCGTGCCTTCGGCCGGGAGCGCCCGAGCCTCACCCTGTCCCAGGTGGCCGAGCGCACTGGGCTCACCCGGGCGAGCGCCCGGCGGTTCTTGTTGACCCTGCAGTCCCTCGGCTATGTGGGAGTCGAGGAACGCCAGTTCTTCCTGCGGCCCCGCATCTTGGACCTCGGTTTTGCCTACCTGTCCTCGGTGCCGGTGTTCGACGTCGTCGAGGCCCACATGGAGGCGATGGTCCAGCAAGTACAGGAGTCGTCTTCCGCCTCCGTGCTCGACGGCACGGACATCATCTACACGTTGAGGGTCCCGACCAAGCGGATCATGAGCGTCCAGATCGAGGTGGGGACGCGCCTGCCCGCCTACGCGACTTCCATGGGCCGGGTCCTCCTGGCTGCCCTCCCACCGGCCCAGCTGGACGACTACTTCAGCCAAGCCGAGCTCGAGCAGCTCACACCGACCACGCTCACAGACAAAAAGCGGCTGCGATCGGCTCTCGACCACGTCCGCCAGCGGGGGTGGTGCCTGCTGGACCAGGAGCTGGAGGTGGGCGTGCGTTCGGTCGCAGTGCCCCTGCACGACCACGCCGGGCGGGTTTTTGCCGCCATGAACATCTCCACCAACGCTACCCGGGTGCCGGCCGAGCGCCTGCTCGAGGACCATCTGCCCTTGCTACGCAAGACGGCGGCCGCCATCGACGAGGAGATCCGGGCGCGTCGCTCGCCCGCCGGCCCGAGCCCGCCGGCCCGAGCCCGCCGGCCCGAGCCCGCATGAGTCCAGGCCGCGGGTCGGCCCCGCGCTTTGGTCGATTCCTTGCGAAATCCGCAAGCTATCGTCCAAAGCGGCGCGGCAGGGGTGCAAGTTATCGTCCAAAGCGGCGCGCTCAACCGTCAGGGACCGTCCCGCTCCCGTCACTTGCCTCCGTCCGCGCCCCGGCCGGCGCCGGCCACGGGGGCGGCGACGTCGCCGGGGCATCAGACGGTACGGCTCGCCGCCGAGCTTTCCCTCAGCACCCGCTCCGCGACGGCGATCGCAGCGTTCGCTGCCGGCACCCCAGCGTAAACCGAGCAGTGCAGGAGCACCTCCCCCAACGTCTCTTCGCTCACCCCGTCGCCTAGGGCCGCCCTTACGTGGAGGGAGAGCTCTTCGTGGCGGCCAAGAGCGGCGAGCACGGCGATGGTCAGCAGCCGGCGCGTCCGCCGGTCGAGGCCGGGCCTCGCCCATATCTCGCCCCAGGGCCATTTGGCGAGGAGCCCTTGGAACGCGTTACCCACCGCGGAAGAGGCGGCCGACGCCCGATCGACATGGGCGTCGCCGAGCACCGCACGGCGTTCCCTTTCTCCTCGTACTTCGGGGCTCCCGGCCAAGTGCGCCAGGAGTGCTCCGTTGAACGGCCCGGGTAGTTCCACGTTGGCCAGGTGGGCGCCCCCGGGCAGTATGCATAGCGCGGCACCCGGTACCGCTTGCATCGTGGCCGCCGCCCGCCCGGGTGTCACGACCGGATCGCCGGCCGCCCCGAGGACCAGGGTGGGGGCCTCGATGCGGCCCAGGTCCCCCCGCAGGTCGGCGCCGGCGATGGCCTCGCAGCAGTAGGCGTAACCCTCTGCGTCCACTCCCGCGAGCATGGCGCGGTACTCACCTGCCACCTCGGGGTGGCTCGTCGGGAAATTGGTCGTGAACCATCGGGAGATCGCCGCCGCTGCGAACGGGGCTGTGCCCCCTGCCCGCGCCGCCTCGGCCCTTTGCGAGTAGCCCTCGGGCGGTTCGAAACGAGCCGTCGTGAAGCACAGCGCCAGGCGGGTGACCCGCGCCGGGTGGTTGGCGGCAAGCCACATGCCCACTAGCCCGCCGAGGGAAAGCCCGGCCAGGTGGAATGCCTGCTCTCCGAGGTTGTCCACCAGTGCGAGGACGCGCCGGCCCATGGCTTCGACGGTCGCCGGGCCCGGGGGCACCGGGGCGCCCCCGTGGCCGGGGTGCTCGACCCTGAGCGTCCTGAACCAGGGCCGCAAGGCCTCCATCTGGCGGTCCCAGACCGACCTCGTGGTGCCGAGCGAGCCCAAGAGCACCAGCAGCGGCGCCCCTTCGGGGCCGGTGAGGTCGTAGACGGGACCTTCGAGCATTTCATTCAACCACTTCAACCACTTCAACCACGGGGACTTGTTCACGGTAGAACGCGAGGGCCCGGTCCACGAAAGCCTCGGCCGCCTCCAGCCAACCCTCGGGAGCTTTCGGCGGGAAGGCCGGCCCGAGGTTCGCCGCCATGCGGGCGGTGTCCACCTCGAGCCCGCCAAGCAGGTCGGCGACGACCGATACTGCGCCCCCGCTCGCCCGGCACAGTTCGTTGAGCGCATGGGCCTCGGCCTGCCAGGGCCCGGCGGAGCGTTCGTGCTCCTGGGGCAACGAAGCGAGCAGCACCCCGTGGAGCGCGTGTGCATGGCGCCAGGCGGCCCTCACGCCCACGGCCATCGCCGGGTTGCGCTTGTGCGGCATCGACGAGGAGCCTCCCCGCCCGGGCGCCCAGGGCTCGGCCGCCTCAGCCACCTCGGTTTGCATGAGGAGCGCCACGTCCAGGGCTATTTTCGCCGCCGTGCCCGCGCAGAGGGCGAGGGCTCCGGCAATTTGCACCACCCTGGTGCGGTCGCTGTGCCAGGGCAACGCCGGGGCGCCCAGGCCGAGCGTCGAGGCGAGGTCCTTCACCACGGCCGGCCCGCCTACCCCGAGGTCCGCCAGCGTGCCCACCGGCCCTCCCAGTTGCACCGCCAGGCTGTGCTCGCGCACGTGGTGGAGGGCGTGCGCCGCCTCCACGAGGGCGATCAGCCACCCGGCCGCCTTGCGCCCGAAAGTGACCGGCTGTGCGTGTTGCAGCAGTGTCCGTCCCGCCATGGGCGCCGAACGGTGCCGTTCGCTCAGCCCGGCCGCGGCCTTGGCGGCGCGAGAGAGGTCGGCGAGCACGAGCTCTATCACCTGGCGGCAGACGAGCATTAGCGCGGTGTCCACCGTGTCCTGGCTCGTGGCCCCGAAGTGGGCCCAGCGGGCGACCTCCTCGGGCAGGAGGTCGCGGATTGCTTCGACCAGGGGCACAGCGGGGTTGCCTGCCAGGCGCCCCGCCCGTCCCAGTGCATTGGCGTCGAAGGCCGCGCCCAGGCAGGCACGCTGGATGGTCGCCGCCACTTCGGGTGGGACCACCCCGGCCCGGGCTTCGGCGAGCGCCAGGGCGACCTCGAAGCGCACCATTGCCTCCAGCCAAGAGCGGTCCGAAGTGGCCGCCGCCAGGGCGTCGGTGGTGAGCAGGGCGGCGAACAGCCCTACAGCGACGCCGGTCCGGAGGGCGGCGC
>JBOGGK010000314.1:0-4993 GCA_050744045.1 Acidimicrobiales bacterium
CCGCTGCCCGTCGCCGGCGCACCCGCCGGCGCACCCCCCGCGCCCGTCGCCGGTGCGCTCCCCCCGCCCCGCCCTGGGCCCCCTAGTGTCGCCGGGCTCACGAGTGGTCTGGGCCACGTCGCCCCTCCATCGGTCGACAACCGGGCGAAGGCGGCCGTCGAACCCAGCGGCACGGGTTTGCCGTTGCGGGTGCCGAGACTGGCCGAGCCGACGGCAAGCAACCCCCCGGGCACGGGCAGCAACTGGTTGGCGGTGGCCTGGCCGAAGGCGTCCCCGTTGGCCAGGCGCCAGTCTTGGCCGTTGGGGGAAGTGAGGACCGCCACCGATGACCGTTCGGTGCCCAGGCGGTAGCCAGGGTGGGAGACATCCACGCTCACCACCAGCGACCCGCGGTCGGGCACCAGGCTGCTAGGGACGGCAGTGGGGAGCGGCCGTCCGAACTCCCCGCCGGCGCTCGGTTGCCACCACCGGGTGGCCTGCCTCACCAGGACGTACGGTTGGCCCGGCAGGTTGTCAGCCAGCACCACGGTGTGGCCGTTCGCCGCCACCAGGCCGAGATGGCCCAGGTCACCGCCCCCGACGCTGGGCGGGAAGGCCGCAGCGGGCGGGAGCGCCCAGCTGGGGTGGGCCACGGTGGACGGGAGGGCTACGGTGGACCAGGCCAGGCCGTTGGACGACCGCCACAAGTGCTGGCGGCCGGGGCTGCCACCGGCCGCGTAGACAGTACCGTCGGACCCACTGGCTGCATAGGCCAGAGCACCTGGGCTGCCCGGTAGTTCGTTGTCTACCGGGAAGCTTTCGGAAACCTGGCTCCAGGACTGGCCGTTCGGCGAGATCCAAGAGGCCGGCCCCCAAGCGGTGCCGGTCCTGACGCCCCCCAGAGCCAGGACTCCGGTGCTCCCGGGCGCCGCTGGGCCGGGGTTGCCGACCGGGCTCATGTCCACGAGGGCGGTGATGACGCCATCGCCACTGCTAGAGAACGGGCCGAGGAGGGCTCTCCAATGGATCCCGTCCGAGGAGGACCAAAGGGCGGCGGCGAGCCGGTTGCCATCGACGACTGATCCGGCCGCCATGACGCCCTGGGGGGCGGCCAGGATGGTGTTGACCACGGCGCCGGCGTAGTGATCTATCGCGCTGTTGGCACCGGGCAGGTCTTGCCAGTCCACGCCGTTGGTCGAGTACCACATGGTCGATTTGCCGCCGGTGGTGCCGGCGGCGAAAAGACCGAGCGCGCCCCCGGCTACGGCGTCCATCACGGTGCTCCCGGCGCCGATGCCGGTGGCGCCGGCCGACGTGCTGGCCGATGTGCCGACCGGCTCGCCGGCCGGTGTGCCCGCCCCAGGCACAACCGCCGCTGCGCCCGGCGAGGCAGACGTCCCGCTACCGCGACCGGCGCTCCCTGGAGCGCCGAGGAGCGCGCTCTCCGGTACGGCGGTGAAGGGCCGGCCCGGCCGGTCCGAGATCCATACGGCGGCGCCAGCGGAGTCGTCGTCGCCGGCCGAGCCGACCACGACCTGGCGTTCCCCCCAGGTGGTTGCCGCCCGGGCGGCCGACCAGGTCGCCCCGGCAGGCAGCGGCAAGGTCGTTCCGGACCACTTCGTGGCGTCCGCCGACCGCCACACCGTGGCCACATCGCGCCCGGTCGAGGTCGTACGAGTCCCGGCGATCAACCACTCGCGCTGGGCGCCGGCGGGCACCACGGCCGCCAGGGTGCTGGTTGGCCCACCGCCGAGGTCGAGGGCGGCGGCGCTCTGCTCGACCTGCCAGGTGTAAGGCTCGGAGCCCGGGGGCAAGGTGGTAGCCGGCGCGCCGGTCGCCGCTGTCGAGCTCGTCGAAGACGTCGATGGCCGTGACGAGGAACTGCCCGGCGCCCGGCTAGCGGGCGATGGCCGTGAGGAAGTGGTGCTCGACGGCACCGGGCCGGTTCGGCCCGGTGCGGGCGCCCCCGACGGCCCCCCGGCTGGGCCCGAACACGCCGCCGCCACCACCGCGACCACCACCCCTGCGGCCAGTGCGGCGCCACGCCGGGGCAGCCTGGAGAGGCGTTGGTCGGCCACGTCGGGAGTGGTTCAGCGCGCGCTCAGGTTGAAGCCGCCGCCTTCTTTTCGCTTCCAGAGTTTCCACCAAGGCCGGCTGTGCCGCTCGCGCTCGATCTCGGCCACGATCTCAGGGCCTGCGGCGCTGACGATGAAGTCGGCGGCATCGAGCAACTGCGCCATCTCTCCCTCGGGCAAGTCGGGCTCGGACTCCACCCGCGGGCGGCTGAGTGAACCCACTACGAAGGTCCCGTCGATGACGTCGCGCTGGTAGCGAGGGCACTGCGCCGGGCACCGCCAGGGCGCCTCGGGAGCCAGGTTGAGCACGCAGAAACGTGCCACTTCCCCGGACGGATATGTCCTGCTTTGGAAATGTCGGCAGTCTTCCCGCATCACCACCCGTCCAGTGTGGCACGTCGGCGGCCCGGACCGGTCCCGCTCTGGCCAAGGCGGCGGCCTTTCCAGGCGACGGCTCCCGCACGGTGCCGGCGGGCGGAGTCGAGCGTCATGGCCATGTACAAAGAGGCGGTGAAAGGAAGGGCAGTGGCGCTGGCCGGCGAAACCCGGTAGTACCTCGCCATCGGCAGGTACGTGGCTGCCATCGCCGTCCACGCGCTCAACCCGGCCGTGGCCACCGCCGGGCGGCCCCGGGCGAACCCCCGCCAGGCGAGCAGGGGCGGCGCCAGGTATATGGAGCTCAAGGCGGCCACCGTGCCCGCCAGCGCGGCGGGGCTGTAACCGAGTTGCGTGTACGCGCTCCGGGCCACCATTTCCCACATGTCCGCCAGGCGCGGGTAACTGCGGAGGCTCTCGAGCCGGGGGGCGTCGCCCTCGCCCCCCTCGCCGGCCAACCCGAGCCATATGGCCGAGCCGGCGCCCTTCAGGGCCTTGGCCAGCGCCACGTCGTCGATGGTGCTGTTGGCGATGGCGTCGATGCCGCCGGCGTGCTGGAGGGCGGCGGCGTTGACGAGCATGCACCCCCCAGCGGCGGCCGCGGTGCGCCGGTCCCTGTCGTTCACCCAACCGAAGGGGTAAATCTGGGCGAAGAAGTACACGAACGCCGGCATGAGGAGGCGCTCCCAGGCCGTGGCGGTGGAAAGGCAGGCCATCAGCGAGACGCAGTCGCGGCCGGCGCCCAGGGCGGCCGCCAGGAGCTGGCGCACGGACCCCGGCGGGTGGCGGATGTCGGCGTCGGTGAACAAGAACCATTGCGGCTTGTCCGGGCCGGCAAGGGCATGCTCCACCCCTTGGGCCATCGCCCAGGGCTTGCCTGCCCACCCCGGGGGCCGGGGCTTCCCCTCGACAATGCTGAGGCCGAGGCCCCGGCCCTTGGTCTTCTTGGCCAGCGCCCGGGCGAGCGGGGCGGTCCCGTCGGAGCTCTGATCGTCGACCAGCACCACCCAGGCATGGCCGGGGTAGTCCTGGGTGAGCAGGGAAGGCAGGGCCCGGGGGAGCACGTCCGCCTCGTCCCGGGCGGGGACCACCACGGCGACGGGGGGCCAGTTTTCCGGGAGGGCGTGGGCGTCCGGTGGGAGCCGGGTGGCGGTCGACCAATAGCCGCCCCGGCCCAGGGCCAGGTAGGCCCAGGCTGCCGCCGGCAACCACGGCGCCAACCTGGGTACCAGGGGCCGGGGGCGGGGCTCGGGGGTGGTGGCGGAGGGCATCGCTGGTGGGAAGGAGGCCGCATAGGTGGCGGGCCGGTCTGGGCGAACAGTACCCCGCCTGGTGAGGAACATACGTTCCCAGCCCGGCTAGGCTGACCGGGTGCGGCGTGAGGTGCAGGCGGTCGTCGATGCCAATTCGAGGGCAGTCTCGGGGACCGCCCTCGCTCGGGACCGCACGCTGCCCTTGGTGGCGTCACTGGTTGGGTTGTTCCCCGAAGGCGGCCTGCGGCGGGGGAGCACGGTGGTGCTCGCCCGGGGCGCTCACCCGGGGGTGACCTCCCTCGCCCTCAACTTGTTGGGCGGACCGGTGGCCGGCGGCTCGTGGTGCGCAGTGGTCGGGGCGCCCGACCTCGGCTTGGTGGCTGCAGCCCAGCTTGGCATCGGCCTGGAACGGCTGGCTCTCGTGCCCCGGCCCGGCGCCGAGTGGGCGGTAGTGACCGCGGCCCTGCTGGAAGGTTTCGACGTGGTGCTCCTCTTCGCCCCCTCGCCGGTCAACCAGGCCGGCGCCAGCAAGCTGGAGGCCCGGGCCCGGGAACGGGGGTCGGTCTTGGCCGTGGTGGCCGAAAGTTGGCCGGGCAGGGCGGATATGCGCTTGGAAGTCGTCACCTGCCGCCGCCTGGGGCTGGGCGACGGTTTCGGGTACTTGGCCGGCTGCGAGATCGAGGTGGTGGCCCGGGGTAGAGGCGCTGCGTCCCGGCCCCGGCGGGCTCGGCTGTGCCCCGGGGGGCTCCCGCCCGGGCCCTACGGGGCGGCTCCGCCCGCCGGCCGGGAGATGCCCCGGCCTGTCCCCATGGGCGGGCGAAAATGAGCCCGCCTCGTGTTCTCGCCGCGCTCTGCCCCGACTGGGCTGTCATCGCCGCCGGCCGCCCGCCGGGGGCTGAGGTGGCCGTCGTGCACACCAACCGGGTGGTAGCCGCCTCGCCGGCGGCCCGGGCCGGTGGCGTGCGGCCCGGCATGCGCCGGCGGGAAGCCCAGGGCGCTTGCCCCGGGTTGGAGGTGCTCCAGCGCGACCTCGGTGCCGAGGCCCGCAGCTGGGAGCCGGCGGTGGCGGTAGTGGAGGCGTTCGCCCCTGGCGTGGAGGTGCTCGGCCCGGGCCAGCTGGCTTTCGGCTCGCGGGGGCCTTCACGTTATTTCGGCGGGGACGCCGCCTTGGCCGCCAAGGTCGCCACCGCGATAGAAGCTGTCATAGGGACCGTTACAGAGGCGGGGCCCGGCGGGCCCTGCCCAGGTCCCCGGGGCCAGGACGGCTGGTGCCTGGCGGGCTGCGGCCTGGTTGGCGTTGCCGACGGCCTC
>JBOGGK010000315.1:0-6601 GCA_050744045.1 Acidimicrobiales bacterium
AGTCTGCAGTGCGTGCCCAGGCATCGCTGACAATGTAAGCACGTTCTTCCTGGTCAGGATATCGCTACTGACGGGATGAGAGCGATGTTGTATACTGCTGGACTATTTCAGTGAGTCTCGACCAGAGGGTGGGGTTCGAACGTAGCTCCACCCTCTCCGCCAACCAACCAGAAACCAGCCGAGGTGTTTGCACCTCAGCGCATCACGGCCAGCGAACCGGCCCAGCAAGCTCCTCGGCGCTGACATTTAGGAGCGCGCTCCGGTCGGTGGGCTCGTAGTGGTCACCGACCAGGGTGAAGATACTGACCCGCTCCACGTCGCGCTCGGCGATGAGCACCTCGTCGACCCCGTGAGCGGCGTAAAAGGGGAGCTTCTCGAAGGTCTCGTCGTCAGGCGAGACCACCTCGACCACGATGGCGGCGGTCGGCACGAACGTCGAACCTGGCCGGCCCCGCAGCCACCCGTGGTCCGGGACCCGGTAATTGTCGGGCTCACCGAGGTTGAAGGGATCTGTGCAGATCAACCCGGCAGCTTCGGCCAAGGGCAGGATAACGCGGGTCAACTCGTTGCCGAGGAGGCCGTGGTCGGAATGAGGCGCTGGGGCCACGTGGTAGGTGCCCTCCCACACCTCGTCGAAAATGTCCAAGCCCAGAAAGCGACGGCGCTCCAGTAGCGATTCGAGCTCGGCCGGGCGAGGCCCGAGGACCACCGTCTTCATTGGCCCAAGGCTACCAAGGGGCCTCAGCCTCAGGTCTTGGGGCCGACCTTGACGAAGAGGGTGGCTGTCATCGGGTAAAGCGGGTGAGAGTACTTCGGGACACCTTCGGTCACCTCGGCCACCAGCTGAGGGTCCTCCAGCACGGCCCGGTTCGCGGCCACCCCCATAGCTTCCACGGGGGCTCGGTAGCGTTCAGGGGTCGACGGCCCCCCCCAGGCCGTGGGGTTGACCAGCAGCACCTGCCCGCCCTCTGGGACAGTCGCCAGCAGGGGGGCGAGGGCCGAACCGGCATTGCGCCGGTGGAGCCGGGCGGTGAGGTCGGACCAGTCGACGACGAGCGGGTCCCTGAGCAGACCCAGCGGGGTGGCGTAACGGTAACCCTTTCCCAGGTATATGGCCACCACGGGCATGTCCGTCACTTCGGAGGAGATGACGAGCGCCCCGGGCCGCAGCTGCGGCCTCAACTGGCCCACAAGGTATGCCACGTCGCTCTTGGCCGTCCGCACCGTGAGGCCCCGGTCGACGAGCATGGGGACGCCGGTGGCAACCAGGGTGGCCACGGCGAGGGCGAGGGCGAGGGCGCCCCGGCGGGCACGGGCCAGTCCCCCGGCCAGGGCGACCAGAGCGGGCACCCCGGCGACGCCGAGGTAGCGCGGGTTCCACGAGCTGATGAACTGCCCGGCCGCCCAAGCAAGCACCAACGTGGCCAAAGGCACCGCCGTCACCAGCGCGAGCGACGAGACGGCGGCCGGCCCGCTCGCCACGCCCAACCTGGCCGCCGGCCCCCGCCTGCGCCCGAGGACGGCGACCACGATGGCCACCACCACGCCGGCCCAGCCGGCCGACGCCATCGCGTTGAACGTGTCGCCGAAGAAGTCCAGGACCGAGGGCCGGGCCGCCCACGGGGCGCCGGTGTTCTCCAGTTGGTAAACGAACTGCGGGGCCCAGGGGGCGAAGGCGGCGGCACAGGCCAACCCGTACACGGCGGTCGCTCGAAGACGGGCCCACGAACGGCGGTAGACGGCGGCGGCGGAGCCGGCGAGGACCGTGCCCGCCAGTAGGTAGAGGCCGTAGTACTGCAGGTAGAGCGCGGCTGCCATCAGCACGGCCGCCCCCGCCCAGCGCCACCAACCGCCCTCGCGGTAGGCGAGCACGTAGAAGGTGACGGCCCCGATGGCGGCCAGCACGACCCACGAGTACATCCGAGTCTCGGTGCTGTAGTAGTCCAGGTACGAGCACGTCGCCACCAACGCGGCCGCCCCTCGCCCGGCCGAGCGCCCGCACAGCCTGCTGCCCGACCACCACGCCGCGGGCACGGCGAACACCGCGGGGAGCATGGACAAAGTGTGGGTGGCCAGGTCCGACCGGCCGAAGAGCGCCAACCAGTAGTGCAGGCCGACGTAGTAAAGGGGCGGGGAACCGTCCTGCACCAAGTAGCGGGGGAGCGAGCCGATGGGGTGAGCTGCTATCCCGATGGCGATCGCCTCGTCGCCCCAGTAGCTCGTCCAGAGGGTGCGCCAGCGCAGCGCCACGGCCAAGGCCATGAACACGGTGACGAACGCCACGTCGAAGTAGCGCCACCCCGCCACCCGCGACCAGGTGGCCCTCGCGCGGGAGTAGGCCGGCGCGGGCTCGGCCAGGCTCACCGCCGGCGCGGCGTCGACCGCTTGGCCGGGGGGGCTGGTAACGACCTCGGCCGGCACCGGCACTGGCCTCGTCAACACCTCTCTAAAGTTAACGGCTCCCCGGCGGGGGAGGGAGCCGGCGCTCGTTTCCCCGGCGGCCAGGGGTGGCCGAGGGTCGCGCCCGAGCGGCGCAGGGCGGCCGGAGCCGATGGCCGAGAAGGTGGGTTGGCGCAGGGTGCGACCGCCACCTAGCTTCGTTGTCTATGGACGCCAAGGTCATCGTGTGCGACTTTGCCGAAGTAAGCGGCGGGAAGCTGTTCATCTCGGGCGGGGGCCTCGCTCTCTTGGCCAGCGCCACCCCCGAGGTCCCCTACCGGGTCAACGTGAGCCTGGCCATATTGGGCCTGATCCGGCCCGAGGACACCGACCTCCAGCACAAGATGACCCTGGAGCTGGTCCAGGTGGGCACCAACGGGGAGACGAGGATCGCGCTGGCGGAGGACGTGCCCGAGGGAGGCGACCCGGCCGACCGAGGGATGTTCATCGCCTACTTCGTCGCCCCTCGCTCCCCCGAGATGCTCCCGAACGACGAATGGACCATGCCCATGGCGATACCGATGTTCGGGCTGGGCCTACCCGAGCTCGGCCCCTACTACTTCAGCGTCCGGGTGGACGGCCGGGAAATGGACCGGGCTTCGTTCCGGCTCATGCCTCCCCAGCCGCAGCAGATGTTCGGTGAAGCCCCGGCTGCTCCAGAAGGCGACCGGGTCGCCGGCGGGGACCAGGCTGGCGCCGGGCCCCCGCCTTGAGCGGCCCCGCTTCGACCGGGCCCACCTTGACCGGCCTCACTTCGACCGGGCCCACTTTGACCTACTTTGGCCGGCCCCGACGGTGACCGGCAGGGGGCCTTAGGCTCACGGGCATGATCGACCTCGACGAGGCGCGTACATGGGTACTCTCCGCCTGCCGACCGCTGCCGATGGTGCGGCTGCCCCCAGCCGGCGCCCTAGGCCTCGTGCTCGGCGAGGACGTGGTGGCCGCCGAGGCAGTACCCCCGTTCGCCAACTCTTCGATGGACGGCTACGCCCTCAAGGCGGCCGACGTGGCCTGCGTGCCCGCCCGCTTGGAAGTCGTCGGCACGCTCATGGCCGGCGACGACCCTGAGGGCGTCTCCGTAGAGGTCGGCCAAGCGGTGCGGATCATGACCGGCGCTGCTTTGCCGGGCGGCGCCGACGCAGTGTGCATGGTGGAGCACACCCGCAGCGAGGATGGCTGGGTGGTGATCGAGGAAGCGGTCAGGGTCAGCACCAACGTCCGCCCCCCGGGTGACGACATTGCCAGTGGGGACCTGGTCTTCGCGGCCGGGGCCCGGCTCGGCGCTGCCCATGTGGCCGTCCTGGCCAGCTTGGGGGTGGGCGAGGTCGTCGCCCACCGGCGGCCCCGGGCCAGCGTCATGTCGACCGGTGACGAGCTGGTGAGCGACGGGCGCCCGCTCGGCGCCGGCAAGATCAGGGACAGCAACCGCCCCGGGCTCCTCGCCCAGCTCGGCGCGGACGGCTTCGAGCCCGTCGACCTCGGATGGGTGGCCGACGAACCGGGCACCCTGGCGGCGGCGCTCGAGGGCGCGGCCGAAGCCTGCGATGCCGTCCTCACCAGCGGCGGCGTCAGCGTGGGCGACCGCGATGTCGTGAGGGCAGTCCTGGAAAAGCTCGGTGGGGAGCGGGCGAGGTGGATGCAGGTGGCGGTGAAACCGGCTAAGCCGTTCGCTTTCTCCCTTCTCGGCCCTCGCGCCACACCGGTTTTCGGGCTGCCGGGGAACCCGGTCTCGGCCATGGTCTCCTACGAGCTGTTCGCCCGGCCCGCCCTGCGCCTGATGGCGGGGCACCGCTGCCTCGGCCGGCCCGAACTGAGGGCGACCGCGGGCGTCGACCTGCCCCGGCGCCCCGACGGCAAGCTCCACTTGGCCCGGGTGGTGCTTTCTACCGGCCCCGCCGGCGAGGTGCTGGCCAAGCCATCGGGAGGCCAGGGTTCGCACCAGATGCTCTCGCTCGCCGGTGCCAATGCCCTCGCCCTGCTGCCCGACGGCCACGGCGTCTCGGCGGGTGGGCCCCTCAGGGTATGGCTGCTGGACACCGACGTCCTGGCCGGCGCCGGGGCGAGCCGAGCGCCGTGGTCGCCTCCGGGCTCTTAGGGCCCGCTCGTCCCCGCCGGCAGCACCAGCACCTTTGCCTTTGCGGTTGCTCCTAACACGCCCGCCTGGTGCGCCCCGTGCTCCCCGCTCGCCGCTGGCGCTAGCATCCGCTCTTATGGACGCGAGCACGTGGCTCCAGCAGTTGGCAACGGCCCTGGCCGTAGAGCCGCCGTCGGAGGAAGACAAGGTCGCCCTGCTCTCGTTGGCTTCGGTCGCCGCCAACGCTTCCGAGCGCCCGGCGGCGCCTATCGCATGCTGGCTGGTGGCAAAGTCGGCCCGGAGCCCGGACGAAGCGCTGAGACTGGCCCGGCAACTGGCGACGGTACCGCCGCCGGAGCCCTAAGCCATGGCGCGGGCCCGGGCGGGAGCGGTCTCGCCCACCGTCGCCTGGGAGGTGCTGGACGGCGTCGCCAGGACGGCCCCGGACACCCTCGCCACGGAGGAACCATTGGAGATACGGCTCGCTTGTGGCGGCCGGCGCCAACCGGTGGCCGTGACGATGCGCACCCCGGGCGCAGACTTCGAACTGGCTACCGGTTTCTTGTTCAGCGAGGGGATCTTGCGCCAGAAAGAGCAGCTCCGGCACGTGAGCTACTGCCTGGACCGGACAGTGGGCGAAGAGCAGCGCTACAACATCGTCAACGTCGAGGTCACCGGTGCCTCGGCGGAGGACGTGGCGCCGTTGGAACGGCATTTTTCCATGACGAGCGCATGTGGGGTCTGCGGGAAGGCGACCATCGAGGCCTTGCGCCGGCGTGGTTACGACCGCCCGGCGGCGGGGCCGCGACTGTCGCCCGAGGTCTTGCGCTCCCTACCTGCGCGGCTGCGGCAAGCGCAAAGGCTTTTCCAGTCAACCGGTGGCCTGCACGCGGCCGGCTTGTTCAGCGCGGATGGCGACCTCGTCGCCGTCCGCGAAGACGTGGGGCGGCACAATGCCATGGACAAGCTCGTCGGTTGGGCGTTCATGAACGGCCGCCTGCCGCTCGCCGGCCATGTCGTGATCGTCAGCGGCCGGTCCAGCTTCGAACTGGTGCAGAAAACCCTCTCGGCCGGCGCAGGGACGCTGTGCTCGGTCTCGGCACCGAGCAGCTTGGCCGTAGACCTGGCCCGGGAGTTCGGCTTGACCCTGGTGGGCTTCCTTCGTGAAGGCCGTTGCAAGCTTTACACCAGGCCCGAGCGGGTGGCCTTGGTCGGTGTCGACGGGGGCTTCCCGGCCAGCGGCGGCTAGTAGGCTGTACGGATGGGCCAGGGTACCCCGTGCCTCGCCAGGCCCGGAGGTCCATGAGCGGGCTTTACCGTGCACCGGCGCCTCCCTTCCCCGCTGAAGCCCCCGGCCGGCGGGGGCCGGTGCTGGTCGTGGACTACGGCGCGCAGTACGCCCAGCTCATCGCCCGGCGGGTGCGAGAGGCGCACGTGTACAGCGAGATCGTCCCCCACGGTGCCGCCCTGGCGGGCATCATCGCCCGCCGCCAACCGAGCGCCATCATCCTGTCGGGAGGTCCCGAGAGCATCTATGCGCCGGGTGCGCCCCGGGTCGACCCCGCCGTTTTCACCTCCGGCGCCCCGGTGCTCGGCATCTGTTACGGGCTGCAGGCGATGGCGGCGGCCCTGGGCGGGGAGGTGGCCCGCACGCCCATGGGAGAGTTCGGCCGGGCCGAGGCCCGGGCCGAGGCCGGCTCGGGCCTGCTGGACGGCCTGCCCGAGCGGTTCTCGGTCTGGATGTCGCACCGCGACTCGGCCATCCGGGCCCCTGAGGGGTCCCGCTGCACGGCCCGCACCGCGGGAGCACAGATCGCTGCGTTCGAGGACCCGTCCCGCCGCCTCTACGCCGTCCAATGGCACCCGGAGGTGGCCCACTCCAACCACGGCCAGCAGGTCATCGAGAACTTCCTCCTCCGGTGCGCAGGTATCGCCCCGGACTGGACCACCGGGAGCATCATCGACGAGACCGTGAAGTCGGTCGCCGCCACCGTGGGCACCCACCACGTGGTCGCCGGCTTGTCCGGAGGGGTCGACTCCGCCGTCGCTGCCGCCTTGGTCCAGCGGGCGGTCGGCGGTCAACTGAGC
>JBOGGK010000316.1:0-3464 GCA_050744045.1 Acidimicrobiales bacterium
GTACCCACTGCCATCATCGCCGAGCAAGTACCCCCAGCCCCCAGCCCTGGCTATCCTGTCACCTGCTTGCGCCACGGCGACCGCTCCCGTCCCGCTGATGACGCCGACTCCTGAGTGCAGACCCGCCGCGGGCAGTACCAACAGCCCGTCCCCGACGAAGAGCACCGGGCCATCGCCGGCGTAATGGGCCAGGCGGGCCTCGAAGACGTCGAGGACTTCCTCGCTCACCATCCCCGCAGCACCGATGCAAGCGGCGTCCAGGGGCCCTCCTTCTCCCAGAGGAAGTTGGGCCAAGAGGTCGTCGAGTGCGGCCACCGCGGCTTCGGCACCTTCGGCCGCCACGCTGGCGCTGTCGGCCTGGGCCTCACCCATCACCTGACTTCCGGCCACCAGGCGCGCCCGGCTGTGGCTCGCGCCGATGTCGATGCCCAGCACCCTGGGGCGCCCCGCCGACGTCACCTGCCCCTCACCATCAGCCGGCGCGGCGGCGGACCGCTCAAGAAGCCGTCCCGTGCACGCCGACCTACTGGATTACCGGGCCCGAAGGCCGCGTGAGGCTTGGCTTCTGGTGGTGCAGTGATACGTGCAATTTTAATGCGGTCTCCGTACTCGATGCCCACCTGCCTGGCTGGCATTCGGTACCGTGGCCAACGCTCGCAGCCGTACAGGCGTTGGCGTTTGCCTTACTTCCGATAACCACCGTTATTGCCAGGGGAGGTGGTGCCGGCGCCTTTGCCGAAGCCGGCAAGTCACCAGCGAGGTCCTCGACGCGGTCGCCCGCGTGCCCTCGGTGCCCTGCCACCGGTCTAACCGCCGACCCTTCGTCACCCCTGGCCCGGGCCATCGAGGTCGTCGACCTGAGCATTGCCAGAGGGGTTGGCTCACGAGGCGCCCTGTGTCTTTGCCAGTTCGCCCTTACGGCCAGGTGCCCCGCCCTCCCGAGCCGAACCAGGTGGCTATCTGGAGCTCGGCGCGGAGTGCGGCGTGGGGGGGAAGAGGGGGCTGAGCGGCGGGTTGGCGTCCTCCGCCAGCTGGAGGGCCTGCTCCGGGAACCAGGCCCCCGCGGCCGGGTCGGTGAAGACAGAGCTGGTCTCGATGCTCCAGAGCGGGTCGAACGTGGTGAACGTGCTCGTCCCCGAGGCCGGCCAGCCGGGGATGGTGGCCTCGACAGTGCCGGCGCTGTCGTCCCAGTTGCGCACGCCCCCGGCGACGTCGCACTGGCCGTCGGACTGCCCCGGGGTCTTCACCCACAGGTAGGCGTCGAGCAACGGAGTGCCCGCCGGAAGGTAGCTGTCGAGCGAATTTGCGACCGTGCTCGTGTCCGCAGTAGGCGTGATGCCCAGGCCGGAGCTCGGCGGGTTGCACCAGTTGCCGTTCTGGAGGGAGCCACCCGGCGGGGAGTTGTCGGGGTACTGGGCGCCTGGCGTGCTGCCGACCACGCTCTGGGGTTGGTCGTAGGGGGCGTTGTAGTAAGCCTCCATGTCGTTGGGGCCCTGGCCGTCCCTGCTGGTGTCGATGACGAAGTGGGTGCTCGGCACCGTGGCGCCCAAGTAGTTGGGGTACCAGCTGTCGGTCCCTGCGGTGCTCAGGTCCCCGTTGGCCTGGCTCTCGCTCCATACTCCGTAGGGGCTCACCGCCACGCCGGTGCCCGGCGTGGAACCATAACCGTTTGCCGGCCCGCCGTTCCAATATTGGTTCGGGCAATTGGAAAAGGGACCGCTCGGGCCGTTGTTGGAAGAGACGAGCGTGCTGGCGTCACTGAGCGCCTGGGCCTCCGTGACCCCCTCGTTGACCGTGGCATAAGCGATGCAAGAGGACACCCAGATCCCGTAGAAGACGTTGTTGGTGGCGTACTGGTAATTGGAGACGTTGAGGAAGAAGCCTTGTGCCTGTTGCACGTCAGCGGCCACGAGCACCTCGGCGATGTTGCCCACCGCCTGCCAGGCGCTGTGGCCACCGTCCAGGTAGAGGCTTATGTTGGGGTCACCCTCGAGGGCGGTCACTCCATAAGCGATGTCCTGGATGCGGGTGGTGTCGGTGATCTGGGGGAACTCGGCGTTGTAGGCGCTCCCGCAATAGCCCGGCAGGTTGGCCAAGGCGTCCGGTTCGAGGATCACGACTGCCGCGGAACTGGCGAGAGCGTCTTTGATGGAGTCGATCCAAGCGTCGTAGGCGGCGTCCGACGGTGCTCCGCCGGCCGAGTACTGTGAGCAGTCGCGCCCAGGGATGTCGTAAGCGACGAAAACCGGGACCGCGCCCTCCAGCCTCGCCCCGAGGAGGGCGGTCCGGACCTGCCGCGCGACGTCGAAGTCCGCCTGCTGTTCGCCGCGAGCGCCTTCGGAAGCCTGCGCAGCCGTCTCGCCGTCGAGCCAGACAGCCGAGGGCGTCGCCTCCATGGCGGCGATCAGGCCCGCCTCGTGGGGTTGGTGGCTCCCGAGCAGTTGTGCGATTTGGCGGACCGAGCCCCTCGCCGGCGGAGGCACATAAAACCTGGTGCCGGCGGGCAGGTGGTGACCGGGCGCCAAGTTGCCCGGTGGGGCAGGGCTGGCGGCGGCGAGCGGTGCCGTCCCCATTCCCAGCGACGTCATGCTGGCAGTGCAGAGCACCAAGCCAATCAACCGCGACCGCATCGCAGCTCCTTACGCCATTTGTTCCGGTAGTTCCCGGTACAGCGAGCCTAGGCTGGCTCTCGCGCTCTGTCAACGGCCTGCTCCGGACAGCCCGCTACCGGGCAGGCGCTGCGGTGGAGGCGCGCACTACGAGGCGAGTGGCCAGCTCGACGTGCAAGGGTTCCACCCACCGGCCGCTCAGCAGGCGTAACAGCAGGTCCACCGCCATCCGCCCCAGCTCTTCCAGCGGCTGGCGGACTGTGGTCAACTGGGGGTAAGCGACCTGTGCTTCGACGGTGTCGTCGAAGCCCACGACCGAAAGGTCCCGGGGGACGTGGAGGCCCTTGGACCGTGCGGCTTGGAGAGCGCCGACGGCCATGTTGTCGTTGAAAGCAAAGATCGCCGTGGGGGGGTCGGGCAGGGCGAGGAGCCGCTCGCTCCCCGCGACGCCTCCGGGTATCAGGAAGTCCCCGGCTACTTCGAGCGTCGCGTCGGGCATGGTCCCGCTCGCCGCCAGCGCGGCGTGGTAGCCGCGTAAGCGGTGCATGCTGGCGGCGCCCCCACGCGGGCCGGTGATGACGCCGATGCGCCGGTGCCCGAGGCGCGTCAGGTGGGTGGTGGCCTGGTGGGCCCCGGATGTGTTGGCGGCGGATACCACAGGTATGCCCTCGTCGAGCTCGCACGGCGGGTCGACGACGACGAAGCGAAAACCGTGTTCCTTCAGCGATCGTAGCTCATCGGCCGACTCCTCGGGCAGTACCAGCAGCGCGCCGTCGGTCTGGCCGTTGGCTAGCTGCTCGAGGAGGGAGACCTCGTAATCGTGCTCGTGCTTGGTAGGGCAGACCAGGGCCCGCA
>JBOGGK010000317.1:0-1781 GCA_050744045.1 Acidimicrobiales bacterium
CAGCGTATTGCTCGCAGGGTTGTTCTACGAACGTGTCGTAGATGCCCCATGGCCCTTCATCGGCGTGGTGATGGCGACGTTCTTCCTCGCGTCGGCGGGGGCGAGCGCGGCTTACCTCACCTCGTCAGAGATATTCCCCATGGAGACCCGCGCCCTCGCCATCGCCTTTTTCTACGCCATCGGCACCGCGGTCGGGGGGATCTCGGGGCCGCTTTTGTGCGGGCCTCTCATCGGCACCAAGCACCGGGGGCCGGTCGCGATCGCCTTCCTGATTGGTGCCGGCCTCATGTTCGTCGGCGGGGTGGCAGAGATGCTGTGGGGGGTACGGGCCGAGGGGGCCCAGTTGGAGGACATCGCCCGGCCGCTAACCGCTGAAGGCGTCGAAGGCGCCGGCCAGGAAGCGGGGGGCGGCGAGGCGGCTGGGGCAGGGACCGACGAGGAAGCTGGGGCCGGCGCCGGACCGGGCCGACCAGCGCCCTTGGCGCTCGAGATTTGGCGCCGGCGCACCCAGGCCGCCGAGCACCAGGCGGAGGCGGCGGAGCACCGTGCCCGCGCCTTCGAGCTCATGGCTGCCGCGGCGGGGGGCGACCCTGGTGCCCGGTCGCGGGCCGAACAAGAGCTGCGCATGGGGGACGTCTGGGAAGCCAAGGCCTTGGCCGACGCCGAAAGGGCGGCCGCCGCGGAGGAACGGGCCGGCCAGGCAGAAGCGGCCGAAGACGGCCAAGGCGGCGGGCGGGCTTTCCACGGCCCCGGAGCAGCCGGGCCGGGTGAGGCAGCCGAGCGCCGCGCTGAGAGCCACGAGGAAGAGGCCGCCGCCCTCCAGTCCGGAAACGAAGCAGAGGTTGCCCGCCACCGGGAACTGGCTGCGGCCGCCGTCGAGAAAGCGAGAGAAGCCGAGCAGCGGCGCCTCGCTGCAGAGGCACGCGCCAGGTTGGCCGGGGCAGGCGACGAGGAGGCCGAGGGCCCCGAGCGGGCCAGGTCCGACGGTGCGCGGCGCGGGGGCGGCCAAACCCAGAGCGGACCGGCCTACCTCCCCGCCGACGGCGCCTCCGAAGAGGCCAACCGTGCCGCCCTGCAAATGCACGAGCTGTGGGCGCAAACGCACTCGCAAAGGGCACGCGCCCACGAGCTGCGCGCCGGCGGCGACGCTGCCGGGGCGGCGGCCGAGGACGCAGCTGCCGATGTCACCGAGCAGCGGGCCCGGGCCGCCGCCTATCACCTCGAGGCGGCGGAGAGGAGGGCCGAGGCGAGAGCCGCCCGGGGACGAGGCCCCAGCCCGGCCGAAGAGGAAGAGCGCGCCCGCATCCAAGTCCGTACCCGTGCCCGCCGTCGACGCCAGGCCGGCCTCAGGCGCTACCGGCCCGGCCCCGGACGCCTCGGGGCTGCCCCCGGGACGATCGTCGCCCCCGCCCCGCCGGAGGAAGCGCTCGACCGGGAGATCGGCGCCGTCGAACGCGCCCTACAAGAGCATGGCCCCACCGAGCAGGGCGAGCTGGCCCGTATTGTCGGCGCCCGCTACTGGGGCCCTGGGGTCTTCCCAGAAGCCCTCCGCCAAGCCGTCGAGGAGGGAGGCGCCCGTCGCCTGTCCCGGCGCGTCTTCGCCCCCGGCGACGGGCCGCCGGGAGCAGACCTGGCCGGTAACGGCTCGCCTAAAGATGCTCCGGGAACAAGCTGAGGCGCTCGATTTACGAGCCCTCAGCGGGGGTGTTTTTCGTCCACCGGTCCGCGACCGCCAGATCTCCTAGCACCGAGGCGATGTGCTCGGCGGCGTCCCATACGTC
>JBOGGK010000318.1:0-12802 GCA_050744045.1 Acidimicrobiales bacterium
GGTTGAACTGGGCGCCGACGTGGGGCTCCTCTCGCCTGCAGGTCGCCCTGGTCCCCTCCGGCCAGGTAGAAAGGCCCGGGTAGGCGGTGATCTCGGCCACCCCGGCCCCGTCCCGGTCTTCCATGTCGAGGGTCATCGGGAGCTGCCAGGCGCCGGCCGGCACGTCCAAGATGGCGAGGCGCACGGCCTCTGTGATGTCGAAGCCGATCGAGAACTCGAAGCCCCGGGCGACGATCGCATTGACAAAGCCGTGGGTCGCGCCGGCCGAGCCGGCACGTACCAGTACCTCCATGCCGCCCTCGGGGCCGTCTTTCTTGGTCGGGACCGGCAACTGGGCGACTGCTTCTCCAGCAGCTCGACGTGGTCGGCTGCGGTGTTGGCCCCCGCAGGGCCCGGTCGCAGCTTGCCGGCGAAGGCCTCGTGGGCCTGGTCGCAGTAGGAGAGCAAAGGGTGCAAGCCGTAGCCCTTCTTGTAGGTCGGCCCCGCACCTTCTTTGTCGTCGGTGTGCACGTCGACCAAGGTGGCGTCGAAGTCGAGCGTCACCTGCTTGGTCTCAGGCGCGAGCCCGGCTGCCCAGGCCCTCGCCCTCGAAGCCGCACGGGCGCCCTGCAGGGCTGCCAGCAGGTCCTCGTCGATGGCGTTGAGAGGCGCCACGCCGTCGGCTGGGAAGCCACCTTGGCGAACAGGTCGGGCTGGTCACGCAACGCTCTCAGGTCCGAGACGAGCTCGTGGCCGTCGGCCAGCATGACAGCCAGGTCAACCAGTACCCGCCCGGGAGCGTGACGACGGGGGCCTTTCACTATCGGTGCCAGCGCCGCCGACAGGTCGGCCGCGATGCCCAGGCGCTCAGCCAGCTCGGCCAACAACCGGGCCCCCGCGTGGCTCACGAGCCCTTTTCCGTCGGTGGTCACCTTCAGCTTCGGCAAACGATGCCTGCTCGGCCGGCGTCGACGATTGCTCGGCTTGCGGCGGCTATGCTTCACTTTCAAGGTGGCCTCCTGGTAGGGGGTTTGAACTTTGGGCAGTCCATTTTCCCTTACCAGGCGGGCACTTTGGTGGATGCCTACCTACAGCAGGCCACGCGGATGAATAGTCGCGGTTAGTGCCACCTGACCTGCACTTTTTTTGGAGCGGACGACGGGATTCGAACCCGCGACCCTCACCTTGGCAAGGTCCCAATCCGCCTCCAGCCAGTATGCTCCAGTGTGCTGACGTGGGGTTTCGTCCGCTCTATTGTCCGTCCAGGAACCCCACTTCCGCCGTGTCGTAGAGCGGTCTACCTCGCCAGCCGCCAAACTCGGCAAGCACCGAGCGCGGTCCGCGAACGGCGTCAATATGGGCGGCCTTGCGCTCAGTTCAGCGCGATCCCGAGCCGTCGCTCGGGGCGGCTCACAAGAAGCTGGCATCGAAGCCACACCTGCCCCAGAAGAGGTTTTCGGGCACGACATCATCGTCCGCCGGCGCCGTCGTGGTGCATGACGAGCCGAGTGCCGCCGACCGCGGTGATGGGCGGGCTCGAAGCCACCAGCCCGACGCCGCAAGTCGACTCCGGCGTGCCAGCGAAGGTCTCGGCGCGCTCCCCGCAGTCACCGCTGGCGGCGAGCGACCGCTGGCGGCGAGCACAGTGACGTCGCTGTCCCGCGCAAAGCGCAGGGCGCGGTTGAGCAAGCCAGCTCGGCGGCGTTGAGGCAGTTCGAGCACCCGTCATAGCTGTGCGAGACGATGCTGCCGGGCTGAGCGGCGGCGCGAAGCAGCGGCCCCAGGAAGGCCGGGCTCAAGCCTCACCGGGGGGCGAGCACGATGTGGATCTTCGCCTCGGGCGCTATCGCGTGCACCGTCTCGGCGTCGAGCGCCCTTCCCCGGCCACCGAGAGGTCGCCAGTGTACCCGAGCGCCCGGCTGAGCGTCAGATGAGCGCCGGGGAGGTGGAAACGCTTGTCGAACGCCCTCAGGTCCGGATAGATGTCCGAGCCCTGCGGTGTTATAACTGGGCGGAAGATCGTGGGTGTGGCCGGGCGCCGGGGTCTGCGGCTGTTCGGGCAGGACGACGGTCACGGCGATCCTCCAGCGCGAACGGCCGGCCGTGCCGCGGCTGTCAGAACGTCTGGCCACGCAACCCCTTTCGAACGCGCTCGTCCCTATGTAGTTGCGATCCTGGTCGTGAAATGTGACGTCGCCGTTCTCCCCGCGCTGCGCGGCGCCCAAGCCGGCGGCGCCAGAGCCGGCGCTCAGTTAGTAGCGTTCGACGGGTGACGTCCGCAACGACGCTGCCGACCGGGGATCGCACGCAGCCTGGTCGGCATGCCGCACAGTCACCCTCACGTGCACCTGTCGTCGTTGCTTTGATCGTCTACTGCGCGCTCGCGCTCGTTGCGTTCTGGCACGACCTTCCGCTCGACAACGCACACATCTTGGCGGAGTCGCCGCCCGACACGACCGCCGTCGGCTGGTTCCTCGGGTACGTCGGCTTCGCCAGCAGCCACGGCCATAACCCGCTCTTCACCAACTGGATGGACTTCCCGAGCGGTATCAATCTTGCCGCCAACCAGTCGCTGATGCTGCTCGGCATCGTCTTGACACCGTTCACACTGCTCGTCGGGCCGTTCGCGACGTTGAGCTTCACGATGTT
This sequence comes from Acidimicrobiales bacterium, assembly GCA_050744045.1. Classification (GTDB taxonomy): domain Bacteria; phylum Actinomycetota; class Acidimicrobiia; order Acidimicrobiales; family Palsa-688; genus JBOGGK01. The sequence continues at coordinate 2,629 of JBOGGK010000318.1, forward strand.
CGCCGCCTTGGTCGCCACCGCCATGGCAATGTACGGGGTACTGCGGTACTTCCGCTGCCGTCCGCTCGCTGCGTTCGCCGGCGGCTTGCTCTTTGGCTTCGGCCCTCTCCAGGTCGCCCATAGCCTTGTGGAGCCGATCTTCACTTTCTTGCCGGCGTTGCCGGTGATCTTCCTCCTCGCCTACCGCCTCACGAGCGAGCCCGAGAGGGTTGTGCCCCGCCGCGACGGCGTGCTCCTTGGCGTTGCATGTGCAGTGCAGCTCTACGTAAGCCCGGAGCCACTAGTCGACATATTCATCGTTTCGGTGACGGCAGTCGTTGTGGTCACCGCTTTCCGCGCCCGGCACGTCACCCGGGCAGAGCTGGCCGCAGCGGTCACCGGTCTTTGTTGGGGTGCCGGGCCTTTCATCGTGTTGGCGCTGCCGTTCTTGTACTACTACCTCGCCGGCCCGCAGCACGTGAGCGGGCCTGAGCTCGGGCTCAGCCAACTGGCCGTCTTCCATACCGATCTGGCTGGGATCATCGCCCCCAACAAGAACATGCTGCTGGCACCGGGGGTGATCGCGAAAAGGGCCGACCTCTACGCACAGGGGACGCTCAACGAGTCTGGCGCGTACCTCGGCATCCCCCTGGTCTTGGTCGTCGGCGTGCTCGCATGGCGCGAACGTCGCTCCCGCCTGGTGCAGTTCGCCCTCGTCGTGTTCCTCACGTCACTGGTGCTGTCGCTGGGCCCGGTGCTGTGGGTCAACAACGACGACACGGGGGTACCCCTGCCCGACCGATTGCTCACTCACCTCCCGCTGGTCCAGAGTACAGAGCCTGCCCTTTTCTTCGTCGGGGCGGACCTCGCCGTCGCCGTCATCCTGGCCGTCGGTTTGTCAGGGCTGGTCCGGAACAGGCAGCGCGACGCCGTCCGCGGTCCTGGCGCGGGCCTCTCCCCCGCCTTGGCTGTCGCAGCGGTCGCCGCCGTCGCTCTCGTGCCGCTCACGCCCAACTGGCCGAACCGCGTGGTCCCGGTCGACGTCCCGTCCTACTTCACAACGTCGGAGGTCGACGCGATCCCACCCGACGCGACCGTGCTCACGTACCCGGTCGCGGGGTACGGTGCGGTCCAGCCGATGCAATGGCAGATGGCCGCACACTTCCGCTTCAAGCTCGTCTCGGGGTTCGGCTACGTTGCGAACAACGGGGGTGTCCCGCTCGGCAGCCCGCCGATGTCGCCGCCGGAGCTTTCGGAGGTCGAGAGGTACGCCTACGGCGGCGTCCCCGGCAAGCCGCGGCTCCCGTTGTTCACCCGGTCAACATTTCGCGACATACGTCGGGTGCTTGCCAGGTTCCGCGTCGACGACTTCATTGCACTTCCCGTCGGCCACTACCGGGTCGTGTCGCGGTACGTGTCCGCTGCCTTGGGGGAGCCTGGGCATCTGAAAGATGGTGTTCTCGTCTGGTATGGCGTCCACGTCGCGGTGCAACGATCGCTGCGAGGCCGTCCTCAAGGAGGATCGAAGGGCGGGATCATCGCCACCTACCCGCCGCCGAGCAATGCCGCCACAAAGGGCGACGGGAAGACGAGCTCGGACCGGTAGGTGCCCCTCGGGCCGGTCAGATGGCAGTAGATCTTCCCGGGCGATGCGGTGCGCCGATGACCGAATAGACAATCGGTGTCTTCTCAGTCGGGCATCTTCCCGCCTTCGGTGAAGCACCGAGTCGGCGTTATGCATTGATTTACAAGGCTTTTTGAGCGTCCAGAACCGGCGCCCGTAATATCGCTCGCCGCTGACGAAGGACCTTCGTTCGGCACAATATCGCGCGAGGCGAGCCAGTCAAAGTGCCGGGGGCCATGATGGTCGGGCCTCAGCTGCGCGAGGACGCGAGGGCCGAGGTCGTCGCCCCCGGAGCGGTCTACAGGCTCGGTCCTTGCCCCTCCTCGGGCGCCCAGCCCTGCGGGACGGGGCTCCACTGTGGCTGTCCGGCCCGAGCTGTCAAGAGCTGGTGGGCCACGTGGCGGACGGCGCCTGTGCGGTGCGCGTCCTCGCGCAAAGTGGCCGCCTCACGGGCAAAGTTGGCCCATTCCGTCGACTCTGGTGCAGTGCTTGTCTCAAGGAACCGGTCAGCGACGGCGATCTCCTCCCTTGCCGCTTGCGTCTGTTGGCTCCAGCCCGTCCAAGGCGGGCTCCTACCGTCGTTGCGGTCGAGGCTGGCCTCGATCCCGAGTGCGTAATGGCACCAGACGGCACGGCCCGCCGGTGAGCGCGGTGGCTGGCCGAGCCGCTCGACCAGGTGCGCGGGCGGCTCATCGACCAGCGCGAGGACCCGGCCGGGGCGGGTGCAGTCGAGCGCCGCATCGAGCTGTGCGAGCGCGCTCTCCAGTTCCTTGCGCTCGGGAGCCTTGCCAGCTATCACCTCGTGACGCGCCTCCTGATAGTGGGTGATGGCAGCCAGCCGGTCTCGGACGTCTCGTTCGGCTGCTACCCCGTGCTCCAATCGCCGCTCGGCCAAGATGAGCTGGCCTTTGGCGGCGGCTATCGCTGCATTGTCGTGGCGGCCCCATCGGCGCCGGCTCGCTTCGTGGAGCTTGGCCCGGCTGTCGGCAAGCGCCTGCTCGGCGTCCTGGCGCTGCCTGAGGGCGTCAGTTAGTTGCATGCGAGCCTGCTCATGCTCGCCTCCTCGGTCAGCGGGGACCCCGGCGTTGAGGTCCCGCAAGTCTCCGGCCGTTGTGTCGCGGGCGTGGCGGAGCTTGTCGATTCCGAAAGCCAGGGGGTCGTCCGCGCGGGCGCACTCGGCGACAACCTGCGCCCAATGGCGGTCTAGCTCGTCTTGGAGGCGGGGGATCTCGTCCCGGCGCCATCCCTCGGCCGCTTCGAAGCGCTCGAGAGCGTCCTTCTCGTGGCGCAGCCGCTCGACCCGGCCAGCCACCTCGTCACGCCTGTCGCCGGCAGCGGTGGCATTTTCGGTGTCGACGGCGAGCTTGTCTTGCACCGAGCGGCGCTTGTCCCTGGTCCGCCGGCGAAGCACGCCAAAGGGGCTCATGGCTCCCAGCTGTCTGGCGGTATGAGAGGCGATCGCGTTCATGGTGGCCAGCAAGCTCTCCGACGCCTCGAGCTCCCCGATCGCTGCCCGCAGGTCGTCCCGATGGTCGGGCGGCCGCGCGGCCAGCACCCTCTCGTGCCCGGCGATCTGGTCCCGGAGCTGGCGGTCGAGCACCCAGGGGTCACTGTGCGCCGCAAGGGTGGGGTCAGGCTGGCGAGCGAGCGCCTCGGCGACCACCTCGGCGGCTTCGCGCTGGTCCGCCAGCACCCCGCCGTGGTCGACGACGGCGATACGGGCGGTGTTCCAGGTGTGGGTTGGTTGACGGGACCGGGACTGGCCGGTGTAGCCACGGTAGGCGTCCAGGGCCGAGCTGCCGAGCAGGTGGCAGGCCTCCCAGGTCCCACCCTGCGCCCCCTCGACGGTGCGCGCCCAAGCGTGCCAGAGGTTCGGCGAGCCGTCCTTGCGGGCCCCTTGCACGAAATCGACTGCCAACGTCGCCGCCGCACCGCTGCTGTCGAGCCGGACCGCCAAGCCATCACCATCAACAGCGGTAACTGTGGCGGTGGTGCCGTTGACCAGCAGCGAACCCGAGGCACCGCAGCGAGCGTGGAGCAGCACCCGGTCGCCGGCCCGGTACACCCGCTCGGACGTCCACCCCGGGCCGAGCCAGTCCTGGGCCGCTGAGCGTGCAAGTGGCGACCAGCCTGGTGCGGACGCGGTCGGCCAAGTCTCGGCGTCACTGTGCGAGACGACAAGGGCGGCAACCTGGTCGGCCCCGTAGCGGCCGATGTCGTCGCAGACCGCTTCTGCCATTGCCTCTCGGGCCTCAGCGGGGCTGGCGTGCTCATGCTCCCAGCCGTGCTCGGTGCGCAGCGCCTGGGAGCCGGCGGCGTCGCCCTGGCGGAGCAGGCCCAGCGCTTCCCGGTCGGCAGGGTCGCGCTGGCGACGGTTGACCGTCAGGCGGGCCGAGGGGATGGCGCCCTCGTTTGCGAGCCGTTCGATGTGGTCGGCCATGCCGCCGGCACCGACCGGCTGGGACTGGCGGGGGTCGCCGAGTACCCAGAGCGACCCGCCAGGGCACGCGCCCACCGCCGCCAGGACGGCTTCGATTTCGTTAGTCGGGGTCTGGGAAACCTCGTCGAGCACGACGACGCTGCCGGCTGCCAACGGCCCGTCGGCCAGGTCGACTCTCAGCCGGGCGATCGTCCTCGCGTCCAGTCCTGCACCTGACAGTTCCGCTACCGCCTTGGCCGTCGTCGCTACCGCGAGCACCGGGCGGCCATCGGCCGCTGCAGCGTGGGCCGCAGTGTGCAGCATCGTCGTTTTCCCGCAGCCAGCGGGGGCGAGCACCGCCCGCAGGCTGGCCCCCTCGCCAGCGAGCACCCTCACCGCATGAGCTTGGTCTTCCCCCAGCCTCGGTTCAGCTACCAGCGCCACCTCCACGGCTGCGCTGGCAAGGGCCGGGACGTGGCGTCCGGCGAGCGTGCCGACGAGGGCGAGGGCCCGGTCCTCCAGCGCCCGGTAGGCGGTGGTAGACCACTGTGGCGGCCGGCGCCGCCCCTCATCGTCATCGGGCGTCAGGTGCACCGCCGCGTCCGACGAAAGGAACCGGTCCGCAAGGGCGACCACCTCATCGACGTCGAACCGGCCTGCGGAGATTGCACAGATGTGCTCGAAGACATCTGGCTCAGTGAAGCGGGCCGACCGGGAGCCCCGTCTCCGGGTCGAGAAGTGCACCGCCAACTTCGTCCCAGCCGGGCGGGCCGAGCGCCGGTCCCCTCCAGCAGACCGCCCTTTCGAGCTCGATGCCTGTCGACAGGCCAACCGGGGCAGCCTCCTCCCGCCAGCGGCCCTGGAGGAGAGCAGGGGTCAGCGTGTGGTCCTTGGCCGTCCTGGTGGCAAGCGAGGCCTCGTCGTCAGCCTGCATACGGAGCGCCGGTGACTCGTAGCGCGCCCCTTTCGCCTCGAGCTCAGCTTCGATCTGGACGGCGCGCTTGGAGAACGCTCGCAGCTGTGACGGCTGAAACCGAGCAGTTCACGGGTGTTGTGACGGTCCGGCCCCCACTCGACACCGAGGCGCAAGGACAACGAGCGTTGCAGCTCGCCCTGGTAGATAGACCCGGCCGCCCGGCACCAGTCGAAGAGCGGCCCGCGTCCAAAGCGACGTAGCGGCCGCCAGTCTCTCGCCGCACAAGATTGGGGACGACGCAGTGCGTGTGCAACTGGGGATCACCCTCACGGCTGGTGCGGTGCACGAAGCCGGCCACCGCCCAGCCCTCTGTCCCGACCCGACGGCGTACGCCGTCGATTTGTACCCGCGCTGCGGCGGCGCGCTCTTTCAAGAACGCGAGCGCCACCTCGACGGCCTCTCGGTGAGCCTCCGCCACCACTCCCGCCACCGCGTCCGTGCCGAAGGCCCATAGCAGCGACACGCTTTTCGGGCTCGAAAACGTCAAGTCGAACGCCTTCGCCGAACGTGGCCTGGACCCTCCGAGAAGCTCCTCACCCGTCGTCGGGCCCCGCCCCTCGACCAAGGCTCGCAACTGGTCCGCTTCCACCATGCCCACAAGGCCCAGCTTCTCGGCCCGTTTCCCGGACCAAACCCCCGGTGACTCCCCCACCCCTGCGTAGTACTCGTCGATGCTCAACGCCACCGAAGAGATCACGTACTCAGCGTCGCTCAACCCGGTCACGGTCAACACCCGGGGCCGCCTCCCCCGCCTTCTTGGAGCACCACCACGCCGCGCGCCAACCCCTCAACCAGCGCACTGGCCCCACCAACGGCCCCGACCACCCCAATCTTCAGTCTCGCTCCAAAGCAAACGGCCACAGACACTTGCCACCCCTCCGGGGAGGCAACCCGGTCGCCGCTCACGACGACGCCAGCCCAAGGTCGAGCGGCATTTGGCCGGGGCAGGGCGGGGACGGAGGGAGGGGCCGAGCGCGCCTTTGCGCGTGGTCAGGCGCCCCGCTCGGTGCGTCTGTCGGGTACGGGGACCTCGGTCCCCCGACCGTGTGTGGCGAGGCCGCACGTGGGCCGTCCAGGCCTGGGTGATCGCTCTGCGGCGGAGCAAAGCGGAATGGTGCCCCAGAAGCGGGCTCCTCCGCAGAGGAACCTTCCAAGGGTGGCCCCGGCATACGTGGTCCTTTCGCACCGGGCGTGAGGACGGTGAGGCCGGCGACAGGGCCGAGGACGTAGACCGACAAACCGAAGCGGCCGTCAGGCCCTTGCTCGCGCTCCAGGGCGAGAAGGCCTTGCCGTCGGAGTGCGCGCAGCGCGCCAGCGGCAGTCCCCGGGGTCCACGCCGAGGCGTTCGGCTACCTGTCGCGCCGACGTGCGGGCGACGAGCTGGCCGTCCTCGGCGAGCGCGTCGAGAGCGACCTCCTCCAAGGCCACCCACACCAGTGGCCGCAGCTGCCGGCGCAGGGCGCGGCTCGCAGCGGACACCACGACCGCTGGGCAGTAGGCGCTCAGCACGGACAGACGCTGGTTCAGCGTGCCAGCCCGGCCACGGGAGGCTCTTCGCTGCCTGTGGCGGCGAGGCGGTCGAGCGCAGCGCGCGGCACCAGGATGGAGCGGCCCATCCTCACTGCCGGCAAGCCCGCCTGCCCGTCGGTGGCGAGCCAGGCGTTGGCCAGCTCGTAGGCGGCCGAGGCGGAGATACCCAAGATCACCGCCGCCTCCCTCACCCTGAGGAAGGCGGGCTCCCCTGGCTTCATTGCAACACCTCCCGAACGTGGCACCACAACGGTTACATTATACCCGAGAAGTTGCTGCGCGATGTGCACCCACAGTCTCGGCGTAATAGGTAAGCTACGGTCGTGGTCGGTCGCAGACGGGCGCCAACGGGCAATAAGCCCCAACTTGAGGCCCCATCTACTGGCCGCCCAGGCCAGGCCGACCTGAACGAGGTCGTGGCCTACAACTTCCGCGCCGCCCGGGAGCTGCGGGGCTGGACCCAGGACGAGACAGCCCAGGCGCTCGAGCGGCTCCTCGGCCAGCGGCTCCCCCAAGCCAGCATCTCGGCCATCGAACGGGCCTACGAGGGCGAGCACCGGCGCGAGTTCGACGCCCACGAGATCCTCGCCTTCGCGCTCGCATTCGACCTACCGCTCGTGTGGTTCTTCCTCCCCCCGCCCAGGGACTACCGCACTCTCCACCACACGACCAACATCGTGAGCGAGCTGTACGGAGTGCTGTTCGGCCAAGAGCGCCAGCTTGGCCCTCTCTACGAGCGGCTCCGCCAGCTCGGCGTGGACGAGCCGACCGAGGCGGCGCGCACCGTCGAGGTGCTCACCGGCCGCAAGAGCCCTGCCCGACAGGCGAGCTACCGCGAACGTCGCAAGCAGCTGCTCCTGGCCCTCCTGGAGCAGTACGCCGACCCGGTCGACAACGCGGCCGAGGAGATCGGCGCCTTCTTCGACCACCTTCGCCAGGTCGGCGTCAGAGGCCTCGTCGCCGAGCGGCTCAACGACTCGGACTACGTCTACCAGCCCAAGCCCGGAAAGAAGCCAGGAAAGTAGGACGGACTCCACGGGTGACCGCTCCTGAGGCGGAGTTGAGCACTTCCCGAAGGGGCGAGGTTAGTCATCAGGTCGCGGTCCTGCGTGTTCCGGCTGGCCGGACCGCCTCAACTGAGAACCAGGCGCTGAACCGGCCCCCATCGCGACGAGCGGAACTGCCCCCGAGCGGACAGAGTGACCGGCGTCGACTGGCCCCGCCGGCGAAACCATCGACGCGTACGCACTGAGCTAACGGGATGCGGGGAGCGAAAGCCGCCCGAGATTGGAGTTGGTCGATATGTGGCCTCGGGAGGCGCTATGCAACCGGGGAACCAGGGCCATGAGCTTGAGCGAGGTCGGCGGCGACGAACGCCGCCAAGTCGTCGGGTAGTTCGTACCCCTCATGGCTGCTCAGCCGTTGCTGAACATTTGTGAGCATCTCGGCAAGGTAGCGAGCAACGGTGAGCGTTTCGCCCAGGCTCGTGCCGGGGACGGATTGGTCGATCCCAGGCGGCATCCTCGCCCCCGAGTCGATGAGCGCGGTGACCCCGTAGCGGGCCTGCGGCACCTGCTCGGCGAGCGCCCATAGGCGGAACAGGTTGGTACGAGCTTCATGTAGCTGGTCGAGCGCTTCCCAGTAGGACGAGCGGCGGACGTACTTGCCGACGTTGGCCAGCGCCTCCCACGCTTGGCAGGCCCAGGCCCGGACCTCCTCGGCTTTGGGGTCGAGGGCTTCGTCGCCGACTACATGGACTGCGCCTTCGGGGTCATAAAGCACGACGACGCGGGGCATGTTGACGGCGGGCGCGAACCCAATGGTCAGGTCGACCTGGGTGCGGTCCCGGTACTGGCCGAAGAACCGGCGCAGGGGGAAGCTGAGCGGCATGAGGTAGTCGTACGACTCCACCAGGTCGCCGAGGTCAGGTAACGCCCGGCGGACGCGACCGAGCGCCTCCTCGAAATGCTCCTCCCTGAGCCCGATCGCGACGTCGAGGTCAGAGAGCCGATCGGCATTGCCGCGCTCCAAGGAGCAGCCGACTGTAAGCCAGCGGACGTCGTCGTCCCGCTCGCACCAATCGAGCAGCCGCTGGAGCAGCCGTCGCTGTGCTCTGAGCTCGTTTGGCAACTGGCCCAACCAGGCGGCAACGTCGTCCACCCGGTCATTGTGCCCCGAGCGCTCTGCCACACAGGGAGCTTGGCCCCTCCCCCTCGGACCAGGACGACAGACCGGGTAACCTCCGCCGCCGGCACTGTGACTATTAGAAGGATGAGGGCAGCCGAGCGTTCGCCAGCGGACCGCAACGACGCTGCGCTGGTGCTCCAGGCCCGCGCAGGCGATAAGACGGCCTTCGCGGTCTTGTTCGAGCGTAACCGCCCAACAGCGGCAGCGCTGGTCAGCCGGCTCCTCGACCGGCCGAGGACGTCGACGACGTCCTCCAGGAGGCGGCCGTCCAGGCGCTCGTCTGCCTGGCCCGCCTGCGAAGTGCGGCCCGCTTCGGCCCCTGGTTGTGCGGTATTGCTTTGAACCTGGCGCGGCGCCAGCTCCGGGAGAGGGCCCGCCAGGCTCGCTCGCCTTCGGGGCCCGTCCAGCCCCAGTCGACCGAAGGACTCCTGGTCGAGGCCGAAACGGCGGCCAGGGTGCGGGCGGCCATCGGAACCCTGCCCCCGGGCCAACGAGAAGCTGTGCAGCTGTTCTACCTGGACAGCTTGAACGAGGCCGAGGTCGCCGCCTATCTCGGCATTGCCCGTAGCGCGGTGAAGAGCCGCCTGTACAAGGCCAGGCGGTCGCTGAGCGGCCACCTGCGAGGAGAAAGGAGGGCCCCTGTGGCCCAACCGTCGTTAGTCGATGTCGATGTCGTCGACGTGCGCAGAGAACCGACCTTCGTTCCCGGCTCGGCCCGGGCCCACGTTGTACTGCTCCGAGAGCGGGTCGGGCCGCGGACGCTACCGATCTTCATCGGCGAGCCCGAGGGGCGGGCGATGGTAAGCAACCTCACGGGGCTGCAGACGCCCCGCCCGATGACCTACCAGATGGCAGCGAGCCTGGTGGCTGCGCTCTCCGGCTCGGTCAGTGAGGTGCGTGTCGTCCGCCTGTCAGAGAACGCTTTCATCGCCGAGGTCGTCCTGGAGGGGCCGTCAGGGCCCAAGGTCGTCGACGCCCGCCCCAGCGACGCCATCAACCTCGCCCTGCTGGTCGGGGCTCCCGTGCGTGTGTCGAACGAGCTGCTGGAGCAGTGGGCGCCGACCTACGAGCAAGCCGACCTCGACGCCTACCCCGACGATGCCAGCGTCATCCGGGCCGAGCTGGACTCCCCTGCTTTCCCGGCCTCATCGGAGCGGCTCAGCGAGGGCGCCGCCGAGGTCGTCGCCCTGGCACGCCAAGAGGCTTATAGCCGGTCCCACGCCGCCGTTGGTACGGGGCACATCCTGCTGGCGCTGTTGCGCCACGGCACCCCCGAACGGCCGGAGGGCTTTGGTGTGCCGATCGCCGCCGTAGAGAGCGCCCTCGACGCGGAGATGAGGTCGGCGCAACCAAACCCGGCCCCACATCTGACGCCGCGGTCGGTTCAGGTCCTGCTGCGGGCCGAGCGCCGCGCGGCGTCTCGCCCCGACCCAAGGCCAACTCCCGACGACGTCATGGC
>JBOGGK010000319.1:0-8490 GCA_050744045.1 Acidimicrobiales bacterium
GCCCGGCGCGGGGGGCGGCCCGGGGGGCGGGGTCAGCCAGCTGCGCCACGGGCCGGGCGCCCGGCTCCGAGCAAGGGCCCAGAAAGCGGTCGCCGTCAATACCAGCCACACCGGCAGAGTGGCCCAATGCAACCCCGGCCCGAGCGAGAACGACCACAGCGCGGCCAGGGTGATCGCGCCCAGCACGACCGCCCACGAACGTGCTGCCCGGTCCCAGTCATGCCAGGGCTGCGCCGTGACCGCACCGTGCCCCGTCCCGGCCCCCGAACCCTCCTCGGGTATCACGGCCCAGGCGAGCAGGTACAGGGCCAGTCCCCCGAAACCGGCCAGGAACAACACCGACACCAGCACGAAGCCGAGGCGGGTGGCGGTGGGGTCGATGCCCATGTACTCGGCCAGGCCGCCGGCGACCCCTCCGATCCGTCGGTTGGTGCGGCTGCGCCGGAGCCGGCGTACGTTACCTAGCGGGTCGCCCGGCGGCGGGGGGTAGCCCGGCGGCGGGGGGTAGCCCGGCGGCGGGGTCGGCCCGGCGTGCGGGCCAGGCCCCCCCAGCGGGGTCGGGCCGGGAGGAGTCGGGCCGGGAGGAGGGGGCGTCGCAGCGTCCCCGGGCACATGCTCGTACATGTAAACGATCTTGGTCCCGGACGGCTGCCCTTTCCATCGGGGTCGGCCCTGGCTGTCCCCTGATGCGGCCTCCTGTACCTTCAGGGTGAGGACCGGGCGATGCCGGCTCACACTGGGGCGCCCGGCATGGGACCATGGAACTATAGAAAACCGCGCCCTGGACGACCGCCCACCGCCGGCCCCGCCGGCCCCGCCGGCACGACTCGAGGGCGGCACCGCCCACCCGTATGCCGCCGGCTGGGGCCCCCCGGCCAACGGTAGGCCCGGGCCGGCCCCACGAAGCTGGAGGGCTCTCGCCAGTACCGGCGGGTGGCACCAGCTCCGGCGGCCGGCGCAAGGCCGTGCCATTGGGGGGGTCGCCTGGGCGCTGGCAGGCAAGCTGGGCATCAGCCCGTTGGGCGCCCGAGCCGCCTTTGTGGCGCTCAGTTTCGTCGGGGGCTTGGGGATCGTGCTCTACATGGCGGGCTGGCTCTGCCTGGCGCCCGAAGGCGATGACGCTCCGGTGCTGCGGGCGGCGCTCGGCGACAGGCGCACGGTCGCCCTGGTGGCCGCGGCGGCCAGCGTCTTGGCCGCGCTCATGGCAGCGGTATCCGCCCTCGGCCACCTGGCGCTCCTCGGGTCGGTGTCGCCCGGCTTCGTGAGCTTGGCCGGGCTGGTAGCAGTTTGGCGCCACGCCGGCCCGGAGGACCGGGTTGCGCTCGGGCGCTTGACCGCTCTCCTGAGCGGTGCGGAACAGCCGTCCGCACCGACCCGCCGGCGCGTCCTCGTCGCCTGCGCCCGGTTCGTGGCCGGAGCGTTCCTCATCGCCCTGGGCACGTCCACCCTGATGGCGCCAAAGGACCTGAACGGCGCCGACCTCATCGCTGCTTTGGCCGCCGTCGGGGTGGTGGCCGGGTTCTCTCTCATCCTGGCACCGTGGTGGCTCCGGCTAGGCCGGGAGCTCGCCGCCGAGCGGCGCCAGCGCGCCCGGGCCGAGGAACGGGCAGAAATGGCTTCGCACCTCCACGACTCGGTCCTACAGACGCTGGCCCTCATACAGCGCTCGGCCGGCGACCCCCAACAGGTCCAGCGGCTGGCCCGCTCCCAGGAACGCCAATTGCGCTCCTGGTTGTTCAACCAGGAGCCGGCGGCGAGCCCAGGCGGGGCCCAGGCGGCCCAGCTGTCGGCGGCGCTGGGCGCCATCCAGCAGGACGTGGAGGCGGACCATGGCGTGCGGGTCGAAGTGGTGGTCGTGGGCGACACCACGTTGGAAGAACAGCTCGGCGCTTTGGTGGCCGCCACGCGCGAGGCGGTGGTCAACGCGGCCAAGTGGTCGGGCGCCGAGGTGGTGTCGATATACGCAGAAGTGGAGCCGCAGGCGGTGTCCGTGTTCGTACGCGACCGGGGCCAGGGCTTCGACCCTGCGACGGTGGCACCAGACAGGAAAGGCTTGAGCGAATCGGTCCACGCCCGCACCCGGCGCAACGGCGGCACCTCGGCGGTGCGCACCGCCCCCGGGGAGGGCACTGAGGTCGCCCTTTCGATGCCGAGGAAGGCGGGCCCATGACACCCCCCGCAGGCAACGGCCCGGGCGCCAGCCCGACGGCGTCGGGTGGGCCCACGTCGGCGCCGCTACGGGTCTTCCTCGTCGACGACCACCAGTTCTTCCGCTCCGGGGTACGCCACGAGATGAACGCCGTGAGCGAAGTAGAGATCGTTGGCGAGGCGGGGGACGTTGCGAGCGCGGTAGGCCAGATCTGCCAGACGGTCCCAGATGTGGTGCTCGTGGACGTGCACATGCCTGAGGGCGGAGGGCCCGAGGTCGTCCGCCGGGTGCTCGCCTCCCAACCCGCTGTCCGTTTCCTGGCGTTATCGGTCTCCGACGCCGCCGAGGACGTGATCGGTGCCATACGCGCCGGTGCCAGGGGCTATGTGACCAAGACCATCTCGACCCCCGAACTGTTGGACGCGCTCCGGGTGGTGGCCGCCGGCGACGCAGTTTTTTCGCCTCGCCTGGCCGGTTTCGTCCTCGACGCTTTCGCGTCCGTGCCCGAGCCGGCGACCTTGCACTTCGACCCCGAGCTCGACCAGCTGACGACCAGGGAACGCGAGGTGCTGCGGCTCATCGCCCGCGGCTACGCCTACAAAGAAATAGCCCGGGAGCTCTTCATCTCGGTCAAGACCGTCGAGACTCACGTTTCTGCCGTGCTGCGCAAGCTCCAGCTGTCGAACCGCTACCAGCTGACCCGCTGGGCCATGCAGAGACGGCTCGTCCCCCCCGAGCCCTGAGCCGCCGGCGCCAGCCTCCCGTTGGCGGGGAGACCGCTCCCCCCGCCGGGGTACGGTAGGCCGGTGGCCCGCTTGATCGTGCTCGAAGGAGGCGAGGGAGCGGGGAAGTCGACCCAGGCGACCTTGCTGGCCCGGGACCTCCATGCCCTTTCAACGCGAGAGCCGGGGGGGACGCCGCTCGGGGAGGCCGTGCGCCAGGTGGTCCTCAGCCCTTCGCTCCGGGCCGTCGTGGCCCGGGCCGAGACCCTGCTCGTGCTGGCCGCCCGGGCCCAGCACGTGGCCGAGGTGATCGAGCCCGCCCTGGCCCGCGGCCAGGACGTCGTGTGCGACCGCTATTCGCCGTCGACCCTCGCCTACCAGGGCTACGGGCGAGGGTTGAGCCTTCCCGAGCTGGCGGAGCTCAACCGCTGGGCGACCGAGGGCCGCCAACCGGACCTGGTGGTGCTGCTCGACGTACCCGTCGACGTGGCCCGCCGGCGCCGGCAGGGGACGCCTCGCGACCGGATCGAGGGCGAGGGTGACGAGTTCCTGGAGCGGGTCAGGGATGGGTTCCGCCGGCTCGCCGCCGCCGACCCTGACCGCTGGCGCACCGTCGACGGCTCAGGAACGGTCGAGGAAGTGGCCGCTTCGGTGCGCGAGGTCGTCGGTTGAGCTGGCGGCGGTGACCTCCAGGCCCGCGCCGGGGGAGGAGAAAGGATTGGCCGGTGTCGTGGGCCAAGCCGCGGCCGTCCGGGCCATCCGGGCGGCGGCAGCCAAGCCGGTCCACGCCTACCTATTGGTGGGGCCGCCAGGCACGGGGAAGATGATGGCCGCCCGGGCGTTCGCAGCCATGCTGCTGTGCCCCGGTGGTGGAGAGGACGGCTGCGACGTCTGCCGGCGGGCGGCGGAGGGGGCCCACCCCGACCTCGTGGTGGTCGAGCGCGAAGGAGCCGCACTGTCCATCGAACAGGCACGCGAGGTGACCCGCGTGACGGCACACAGCTCCGTCGAGGGCGGCCGGACCGTCGTCATCCTGCCCGACCTCCACCTGGCCGCTGACGCCGCTCCCGCTTTGTTGAAGACGATGGAGGAACCGCCCGGGCACGTCGTCTTCTTGGCGCTGGCCGACTTCGTGCCCCCCCCGCTCGCAACGGTCGCCAGCCGGTGCGCCCGTATCGACTTCGTGCCGCTCAGCGAGCCGGAGGTGGCGGGAGCGCTGGTGGCCGAGGGGGTGCCGGCGGCCAAGGCCGCCAGCGTGGCCGCGCTGGCGGGAGGGCGCCTGGACCGGGCGCGGTTGCTCGCGTCGGACCCTGGGGCCGAGGAGCGCCGCCGGGCCTGGGAGGTCGTGCCCGCTCGCCTCGACGGGAGCGGGGCCACCGTCGCCGCGCTGGTCGACGAGCTGACGGAGCTCTTGAAGGCCAGCGCCGAGCCGCTCGCGGCCCGCCAGGAGGCCGAGATGTCTGCCGTCCTCGAGCGCACCCAGCACGAGCTGGGGTCGGCGCCCCAGAGGCTGGCGCAGAACGCGGTACGTTCGGCCGCCCGCAGTCTCGAAGAACGTCACCGGCGCGAGCAGCGTCGCCAGCGCACCGACGAGCTTCGTAACGGCCTCGCCGCCCTTGCCCGTGCATACTCCGAGAGAGCGGCCAGCGGGCGCATGGGCGCGGCCCGGGCGGCACAAGCGGTGGCGTTGATCGACGCCCTCTCGGCCGACCTCGCCTTCAACCCCGGGGAGCAGCTGGCGCTCCAGGCGCTCTTCGTGCGCTTGGAGCGGCTGGGGCCGGGCTAGGGGGCTCGGGGGTAGGGGGCTCGGGGTTAGGGGTTAGGGGTTAGAGCGCCGGGTGTCGTCAGCGGGGGAAGGCCAAAAGTCGGAGAGGTGAGGCTTCGCCAGACGAGCGCGGGGTGGACAGCGAGATTACTCGCTACTGTCAGCTTGTGGGCCCAATGCGGTGGGCGTGGCAGCGGTTGCCGGCCATCACCGGCGCGCTCGCCCTCACCGTTGTGCCTTCGGCGGCCGCGGGGCTCGTCGTCGCACCGCGGTCTGCGGGGGCTCAGGCGCCCGGGCGCCAGGCGGCCGGCGGGGGCCCGCGGGTGTCCCTCGGGCTTTCGAGCTTGTACAGCGTGAGCGTGGCCCCCGGGTCCTGGGTGCCGGTGGTGGTCTCGGTCTCCGACCGGGGCGGCTCCGAGCTGAGGGGCGATCTCGTGGTCAGAGCCCCCGTCAGCCAAGTGGTCCAGCCCTCCCAGGCTTGTTACAAAAGCGGCAGGAACTTCGCCTGCATGAGCGGCGGTTGGTTCGCTTACGCCCCCCTGACCGGCTATTCGTCGGCCCCATCGGTGGGCGACGTGCACTACAAGATCCGCTTCGACCTCGCGCCCGCCACGACCAAGAGGTTTGTCACCGACGTGGTGGCCGAGACGTCGGCGGCCAGCGTCCGCGCCGAGGCCGTGTCGGCGGCGGGGCAGGTGCTCGCCCGGGCGAAGTACCAGCTGGCGCTCCAGAGCGGGGTGCCGGTGCCTGACGTGCTCGTCGTGACCGGGTCGCCCGCCCAGCTGTCCTCGCTGTCACTGCCGGCGCCCGACGGCGCCCAGCCCCAGGTGCAGCTGCTGGCCCCCTCCGAGGTGCCGGCGTCGTCGGTGGCGCTTGGCGCGTTCTCGGCCATCCTGGTGGACCAGGCCGACACCAGCTCCTTCAGCTCCGCCCAGGGCCGCGCCCTGCAGGGTTACGTGCAGTCCGGCGGCACGCTCGTAGTAGCGGGCGGGCTGGGCTGGCGCTCGGCGGTGGCCGGCTTGCCCCCTGGCCTCCTCCCCGCCCGCTCGGCCGGGACCACCACTGTGGCACTGGCCCGGTTGGCGAAGCTCCTCGGCTCGGAGCCGCCGGCGGCCCCCGCCCCGGTGGACCGCCTCCGGGCGGGAGCGGGGAGCGAGGTCGTCCTCAGCCAGGGCGGCCTGCCCCTCGCCGTGCAGGCCCAGCGGGGCAGCGGCTACGTGGTGGTGAGCGCCCTCGACCCGGCGGCGGCGCCGTTGTCTGGGTGGGCGGCCGAGCCGGCTCTGGCCAGCCGGCTCCTGGCCCCCGCTTACCAGACCTATTACGGCGAAGGGGGCTCGAGCGCTCCCTACAGCGGCATTCTGGGGGCTACCTCGTCGCCCTACTGGGTCAATCCCCTAGTGGTCCCGTTCGCCGGTGTTACCAGCGTCTTCGGACCAGGGCCGGCCAGCAGCGCTTTGGGGCCTTACCTGGAGCAGATGCCGGGGACGTCCCTGCCCTCGGCCGCCCTGCTCGGCCTGCTCCTCCTCGGCTACGTCGTCGTCGCGGGGCCGGCCTGCTGGCTGGTCCTGCGCCACCTGCGCCGCCGGGAGCTGGCCTGGGCGGCGGTCCCCTCCTTGGCGTTGGTCGTCGGGCTCGCCGCCTACCTGACCGGCGCCGGTATGGCTCGCAGCCCTCTCGGGGACGAGGTCCAAGTCGCCCAGCTTGTCCCGGGCAGCAATGTGGCCCAGGTGACCTCCGTCGGAGCCGTCTACCTGCCCAGGGGAGGCTCGAGCCACGTCAGCCTGGCCGGTTACAGCGACGTCAGCGACCTCGGGGCCAATGCCGGGGCGCTCCTCACGGTTGACCCGGGGGCAGCGCCGGCGACCTCCGGCCTCGTCATCAGCGGGCCGGACAATACCCTCGGGGGCTGGGCCGCGAGCCGGGACGAGACGCTCGGCGGCACGCTGGAGGCCCGGATGGAGCAGCTGCCCGGGGCAGTCAGCGGTACCGTCACCAACGACCTCGGGGCCACCTTGACCAACGTCTACCTAGTGACGGCTTCGGGTTCTACCCACCTGTTGGGGAAGCTCCCGCCGGGGGCCACTGCCCGCTTCAGGTTCTCCCTGCCGGCGGCTGGGACGGGGCTGGCTGGCCCCATCTACAGCGGCCCGCCGCCCGGGGCGACGGCGCTCTTCGCCCGGCAGCCTGGTGGTCCCTACTCGGCGGGGGCCAGGGCGGAGCAGGCGACCGCGGGCCTGGTCCAACTGGCCTCGGAGTACTGGAGGTCCGGCGCCGCCGGGCCGGTGCTGGTGGGTCTGGCGAGATCGCCGTTCCTGCCACGCGGTACGGGAGCAACCTCCGGCCCGGTGAGCGCCCTCGACGCCGTCGTCGTCCCCTTGCCCCTCAGCTACCGTCCGGGCTCCAAGTTGACCGGAGTACCCGCTGAGCTAGTGGGTTCCCATGGCCTGACCGGCCAGCGCCCGGGGACCGGGCCGGCCCCCAGTTTCACCGTTGCAAAAGGGGGTTCCCTCTACTACCAGTTCCTCCTGCCCGCCAGCGGGTTGAAGGAGCTCGTGGTCGACCTCGGCTCCCCTAACGGTTCGGGGCCTAGCGCCGCCAACGGCCCGGTCAACGGTCTCGCGGTGTCGGCCGGCGCTGGCGCCCTTGGGGTCTCGACCGGGTCGAGCTCGGGCCTGGCAACTTCGACAGCCTCCCCGGGGGACTTCGCTCTGAGCGCTTTCGACTACTCAACGGGCAGCTGGTCCGTGCTCAGGGTTAGGACGGCCGGCGGTCAACTCCGTGCTCTGATCTCCTCCCCGTCCGAGCACCTGGGGCCGGGGGGAGCGGTCGAGCTGCGTTTGAGCGCCCGGCGTTCGGGACTCGAGGTGTTGGGCCCGGTCCCTTCCCTTTCGGCGCGGCCGGAGGGCCCGTGACGAGCACCTCGACGCCTGCCGCTGGCACCCTGGCCGCTGCGCCGGCCGAGCCCGGCGCGGCTCGCCTTCCCGAGGTGATGGTCCGGGTGGAGGAGGTCGTCAAGCGCTTCGGCGCCCTCGAGGCACTCGCAGGGCTCAGCTTCGAGGTGGCGAGAGGTGAGGTCTTCGGCCTGATCGGACCGAACGGTGCCGGGAAGACCACGACCTTGCGGATCCTCGCCGGCCTCTCGCGCCCGAGCGGAGGCCGGGTGGAGGTGGGCGGTGTCGCCTCCTCCGCCAGCCCGGGCCGCCTGCGCCAGCTCACCGGGTACACGCCGGATTTCTTCGGCGTGTACGACTCGATGACCGCCGCCGAGTACCTGGGGTTCTACGCCTCGTGCTACCGCGTCCCCCGGCGGCTCGTACCCCGGGTTATAGGTGACCTGCTGGCTTTGGTGGGCCTGACCACCAAAGCCGACACCCAGGTCGACACCCTTTCGAGAGGTATGAAACAGCGCCTATGCCTGGCCCGGGCGCTGGTGCACGACCCAGCCGTGCTGCTCCTCGACGAGCCGGCTTCGGGCCTCGACCCTAGGGCCCGGGCCGAGATGCGCGAGCTGGTCGGGGCGCTGCGCGAGCTGGGCAAGACCATTGTCCTGTCGAGCCACATCCTGCCCGAACTGGCGGAGATGTGCACCAGCTTCGGAGTCCTCGACGGCGGGCGCATGGTGGCGTGCGGGCCCGCCCAGTCCATCTTCTCCAGCCTCGGCCCCAGGAAGGCTCGTGCCCGGGTGCAAGGGGACCTCGACGCGGCGGCACGAGCGGCCGGGAACATCGGCGGGGTGGTGGCAGTGCGCCGTTCGGGGCCAGAGACCCTGGAGATAACCTACGCCGGCGCCGGCCCGGGCAACGCCGGCGCCGGCCCGGGCTCCGGCAACAACGGCAACGGCAACGGCAACGGCA
>JBOGGK010000320.1:0-2379 GCA_050744045.1 Acidimicrobiales bacterium
AGCCTCATCGGGATGAGGGCAGTTGTCATCTCCGACGGCCGAGTTTCCTGGGAAGATCGGCCTACGCCGAGCCCGCGCGACCAGGAGCTGCTGGTGAGAGTGCAGGCCGCGGGCCTCAACGGCGCCGACCTGCTCCAACGAGCCGGCCGCTACCCGCCGCCGCCGGGGACGCCGGCTGACCAGCCGGGGCTCGAGTGCGCCGGTGTGGTGGAACAGTTGGGCGGAGCTGTAACCCGGTTCGAACGGGGCGACAGGGTCATGAGCCTGTTGGCGGGCTCAGGCCAGGCCGAGTGGGCGGTGGTCCACGAGAGGCTGGCCATGCCCGTCCCGGCACAGGTCCCCCCGATCGAAGCGGGAGGGTTCCCCGAGGCTTTCGCTACTGCCTACGATGCCCTTTTCACCCAAGGCAAGCTGGCAATGGGCGAGCGCCTACTGGTCACCGGTGCTGCCGGCGGCGTAGGCTTGGCGGCGGTCCAACTTGGCTTGGCGGCAGGGGCCACCGTCGTGGCGAGCGTGCGCGCCGGCTCGCTCCACGAGCGGGTGGCGGCCCTGGGGGCAATCTGCGCCGGCCCCAGCGACGCTTTCGGCTCCGGGCCGTTTGACGTGGTGCTCGAGCTCGTGGGAGGCCCTGGGCTCCCGCAGGCCCTCGGGAGCCTGGCCCCCTGGGGCCGGGTCGTCGTCATCGGTACGGGGGCCGGCGCCCGGGCCGACCTCGACCTGGCCACGCTCATGGGCCGGCGGGCGACCATCAGAGGTTCCACGATGCGCAACCGCACCTTGGAGGAAAAAGCGCTCGCAGCCCGGCGGTTGGAGGACCACGTGCTCCCGCTGCTGGCCGAGGGCCGGTTGAAGGTGGTCGTGGAAGCAGCCTTCCCCTTCGAGCAGGCGCAGGCGGCCTACGAACGCTTCGCCGCCGGTGGCAAGTTCGGCAAGGTAGTCCTGGCCGCGCCGGGCGACCAGTGATGCGGGCGACCAGTGATGCCGGGCGACCAGTGATGCGGGCGACCAGTGACCGGGCTACCAGTGATGCCGGGCTACCAGTGGTGCCGCGGCCCGTCAGCCCGCTTGCCCGGTAGGGAAGCCCGGCCCTTCGGAGGGGAGGCGGAGCTCTCCCCGGGCGCCCGCGGGCACGACTGGCCACTTGGGCGCCACCACCTCCACGCCGGCGACGGCTGGCCCTAGCGCGGCCAGGGGTTGGCGGAGCGGCGGGCGGGGGTCGGGCTCGCCCCGGTTGGGCCAGTGCGCAAAGGCCCGTTCCGCCAGGGCCGTGATCGTGAGCGCCGGGTTCACCCCCGGGTTGGCCGGGACGGCGGAGCCGTCGACGACGTGGAGGCCCTCGTAACCGTAGGCTCGGTGCCAGGGGTCGACGACGCCTTCGGTGGCCGAAGTGCCGATGACGCACCCGCCGAGGAAATGGGCGGTCATCGGGACCCCGAAGATCTCGCCCCAGGTCCCCGCCGGCTCGCCTCCTATGTGGGCCGCCAACCTGGCTACGACCTCGTGGCCCACGGGCAGCCAGGCCGGGTTCGGCTGGCCGTGGCCCTGGCGGCTCGCCAGTTTTGCCCGCCCGAAGGTGCCGCGACGGCCGAACAGGGTGAGCGAGTTGTCCCGGGACTGCATGACGAGCGCGATGACCGTCCGCTCCGACCAGTGCCGCAGGTCCAGGCCGCGCAGCAACGAACGTGGCCGGTGGGCGACCGCCGATGCGAAGCTCCTCCACGACGGCCCCCCTGCCCCATGCCCCTGCCCCCGGTCCCAGTCGACCAGGGCCGTGCCGAACAGGCCCATCATGTTCGACCCGTGGCCGTAGCGGACGGGCTCAACGTGCGTGCCCGGCTCGGGGTAAAACGACGAAGTTATGGCGACGCCCCGCGAGAAGTCCTCCCGTGCTCGGCCTCGGGGGACGACCGCGCCGAGTAGCGACTCGGAATTGGTGCGCGTCAAGTGGCCGAGCCGGGGCGACAGCCCCGGCAGGCAGTCTTCGAGCACCATGGCGTGCAAGAGCCGCTGGGTGCCGTAGGTGCCGGCGGCGAGGACGACCTGTCCGGCCCTCACGACCCGCCGGCGGGAGACCAGGCCGAGGGGGCCGCTCCGGAGGGTCTCGACGGCCCAGCCTCCGCTTGCGAGCGGGTAGAGCGAGCGGGCGGTGGTGAGCGGCAGGACCGTGGCCCCGGCCCGTTCGGCGAGGTAGAGGTAGTTGGTGAGCAAGGTGTTCTTGGCCCCCCTGCGGCAACCGGTCATGCACTCGCCGCACTCGACGCAGCCGGTACGCGCCGGTCCAGCCCCGCCGAAATAGGGGTCGGGCACCGTCTTGCCGGGCGTCTTGGTGCCGTCGGGACCGAAGAACACCCCGACCGGGGTCGGTACCCAGGTGTCGCC
>JBOGGK010000321.1:0-2718 GCA_050744045.1 Acidimicrobiales bacterium
GAGCTGGCCCGGTGGGCCAGGCGGCGGCGGCTGGCCCCAGGTAGAGGTCGTCGCTCCCCCGGCGGTGCTCGACAAGGCGGCGGTGGCGGCCTTGCGAGCGGCTTATGACCGGGCCGTGGCCGAGCCCGGCCTACCGGTCTCGACGAAGGAACTGGTGTTGGAGATGATCTTTGACGACCGGCGCTCCTTCGAGCGGCTGCACGCCCCTCTCGACGAGCTCATCGCTGCCGCCGGCCTCGAGCGCCGGGGCAATAACGTGGCCGACGGGCCCGGGCCGTGGCGGCGGGGCCAGGAGCTGCGCCAGGTGGGCCGGGTGGTGCACCGCTTCCACGACTCGGGCCGCACCGACGCGGCCATGAAGGTGATCAGGCTGTTCAACGAGGGCGAGTGGCCGGCCTCGACGCCGCTGCGGGAAGCGGCGGCGGCCCTGGGCGCCGATGCCGAAGTCGCCGAGGCCGTCGCCAGCGAGCTGCTGGTGGGCCGGTTGGAACAAGCAGACGAGGACGCCCCCACAGAGGGGGACGGCCCAGAAGACCTTCCTCTCGGGCCCGAGGGGACCGAGGGCGTGGCCCACTTCGCCGGGCGGCTGGTGGACGCCGCCCGCAAGCCGGTCGAGATGGCCGCGGCGCGCTGGCTCGCCGCCCGGGCCGCCGAAGCGGCAGGCGACCTGGCCCTGGCCGAGGCCCAGTTGCACCTGGCCGTGGATGCGGCGGGCAATTGGGGCCCAGCGGTCGACCGCCTGGCCTGGTACCTCTCCGACAAGGGGGAGGCAGTCGAAGCGGCCCAGCTGTGGCGGAGCCTCGGGATCGACCGGAGAGACCCGGAGGTGGCCAACGTGGAGGAGCTCGCCCGCTCGGCGGGGGCCAAGTTGGGCCGCAACGAGCCGTGCTGGTGCGGTTCGGGCCGCAAGTTCAAGCTGTGCCACCTGGGCAAGCCCGTCCTGGCGCCGCTGCCCGAGCGGGTCGGCTGGCTGGCCGGCAAAGCGGTGAGCTACCTGCGGCGCCAACCGGAACGGGCCGGTGGCACTGTCTTCACCGTGGCGACGGCGCGCGCCGACGGCCGCAGCGACGAAAAGGCCATGGCCAAGGCGTTCTCGGACCCCCTCACCCTCGACCTCGTGCTCGCCGAGGGGGGCTGGTTCGAGCGCTTCCTCCACGAGCGCGGCCCGCTGCTGCCCGACGACGAGGCCCTGCTGGCCACCTCTTGGGCGATGGTCGACCGGACCATCTACGAGGTGGTGAGCGTCCGCCCCGGGACCGGCGTCACCGTGAAGGACCTGCGCAGCGCCGAAGAGGTCGACGTGCGCGAGCGCACCTTCAGCCAGGAAGCGAGCCCGGGGGTGCTGGTGTGCGCCCGGGCGGTGCCCGACGGCGAGGGCCACCAGTTCATCGGAGGGGTCTTCGACGTCAGGGCAGGCACCGAAGCGCAGCTGCTCGACCTGCTCGACGAGGGCGACCCCGAGGCCATCGCCGCCTGGGTGGCCCGGCTCGAAAGGCCGCCGGTGCTGCGCACCCGCGAATGGGACGAGTCCTGTCCGACGAACGCAATGCCCTCGACTGGGACAAGGTAAACAGCTCCACGGGCTCGGCGATGGGCGCCGGGCCGGGCGGGGAAGGCAGTGGTGCCGGCGTCGGAAGGTTGCAGATCCCGGCGGAGGTGCGGGAAAAGTACCAGGAAATGTTTGAGGACCGCTGGTGCGCCGAGCTGGTGCCCGCCCTAGGCGGCGTCACGCCGCGCCAGGCGGCGGCCGACCCGAGCCGGCGGGAGGCCCTCGAACGCTTGCTGGCGGAGTGGGAGCGCGAAGACGGCGAAGGCGACGAGGACGCCATTGTGATGCGCCCGCAACGGCTCCGGGAAATGCTCGGCTTGGCGGGCCGGTAGCCCGTCCTCGCCCTGCTGCCGCCCTCGTAGCTACCCGCCGGGCGCGACTGTACGCTGTCTGCGATGGCTGGCGCGACAGTACGATCAACCCGGCCCTTCAGGTACGAGGACTTGAAGGAGATGCCCGACGACGGCTACGGGAGAGAGGTCATCGGAGGGAGCCTCGTCGTGACGCCGGCGCCCTTGGGCCGCCACCAACTGGCCGTGTCCCGATTGTTGGGTCCCCTTTCCATGGCTGGGACCGCAGCCACCATTGTCCTGCCTGCCCCGTACGACTGGCGCCTGCCCGGGGGCGACAGTGTGCAGCCCGACTTGGTCGTGGTCGGCCGAGCGGACTTCGACCCGGACGGCCCCCTACCGGGGTCGGCGACGCCATTGCTAGTGGTAGAGGTCCTCTCACCGTCCAACCCGGACCAGGACCGCCTCATGAAGCGGGCGCTGTACGAGTCGCATGGTGTCCCTGCTTACTGGCTCGTGGACCCCGCCCGGCCCAACCTTGTCGAGTTGCGCCTTGTCGGGAGCCGCTACGAGGTCCGGGCCGATGCAAGCGGTGCCGAGAGCACCTTTAGTACCGACTGGCCTTACGCTTTCAGCCTCGAGCTCGCAGAGCTGACCCGATAAAGTCCCCCCGTCTCACCAGAGTCCCGCTACTGGGTACGTAAACGGGCTGCCCGCTCGGGTGTGCCCTCCGGCCTTGGCGGTCCGGGCCTGAGCCGGCCGAGCCAGCCCCGGGCGGCGCGAGCCGGGACCGTGCCACAAACCGAGTGCAGCAGCATCAACAGCCCGACCGCCAGGAGCACGTCGCCGATGCTGAACACGTTCGCCAGCGGTCAGGTC
>JBOGGK010000322.1:0-2680 GCA_050744045.1 Acidimicrobiales bacterium
ACCGGGTGGCGGTCATGTACCTGGGCGAGATAGTCGAGGTGGCCGGCCGCCACGACCTCTACACCAAGCCGAGGCACCCTTATACGAAGGTGCTCCAGTCGGCTATCCCCATCCCGGACCCCGACGAGGCGGACCGGCGCCCGCGGGCGGCGGTGAGCGGGGAGCCGCCTTCGCCCATCCATCCCCCCTCGGGCTGCCGCTTCCACACCCGCTGCCCCAAGGCGCAGGAGCGCTGCGCGGTCGAGGCGCCCAAGCTGGAAACCAAGTTTGCTGACCCGGTGGGGCACCGGGCGGCCTGCCACTTCCCTTTGGCCGATGGCGAGGAGCTGCCCCTGGCGAGGGACGGCACGGCTCGGGTGGGCGCCTCGGCGGAGGGGCGCAGGAGGGCCGCCTCATGACACCGACGGTCGAGACGAGGACCGACGCCTCCCCGGACGAGGCCGTCGAGGCGCCCGAAGGCGAGCTCGCGGGTGCGATCCAGGGGCGGAGCCCGTGGCGGTTGGCGCTCGACCGCCTACGCCACGACCGGGTGGCGATCGGGGCCTCGGTAGCGATAGTCATGATCGCCTTGATGGCGATCGTAGCCCCCTTGGTGGCGGCTATCACCGGGCACGGGCCGGACGCCCAGAACGTCACCGGGCTCCCCCAGCCACCGAGCGGTACCTACCCGCTCGGGACCGACGAGCTGGGCCGGGACATCCTGGTACGGGTCTTCTACGGGGCCCGGGTCTCCCTTTTGGTGGGCGTGGTGTCCGCCACCGTCTCGGCCGCCGTCGGGGCCGTGCTCGGGATCATGGCCGGTTACCTGGGCCGCGCCGTCGACACCGTCCTGGCCCGGGCCTTCGACGTGGTGCTGGCCATGCCCTACCTCGTGTTCGCCATCGCTTTGTTCACCGCTACGGGCGGCAACGGCGGTGTAGTGCTGGAGATCGCCGTCATTTCGTTCTTCTCCTTCGGGGCGGTGGCCCGCATCGTGCGGGGGCAGGTGCTCTCGATCAAGGAGAAGGAGTACATAGAGGCGGCCCGCTCACTCGGGGCCGGGAGCGTGCGCATCATGTTCATCGACATCCTGCCCAACGTGGCGGCGCCGGTCCTGGTCTACTTCAGCCTGCTCGTGCCGGTGTCGATAGTCTTTGCCGCCACCTTGGCCTTCCTCGGCATCGGGCCACCACCGCCCACCCCCGCCTGGGGCGGGATGATCTCGGACTCGCTCCAGTACTACCAGGTGGCGTGGTGGTACCTCGTGTTCCCGGGCATCGCGCTGCTCGCGACCACCCTGGCGTTCAACCTCCTGGGCGACAGCGTGCGCGACGCCCTCGACCCCCGCTACAACCGCATGATGGCGGGCTGAGGATAGGGCCACGATGATCAGGTTCCTCGTGCGGCGGGTCATCTTGGGGGCGATCGTCATGTGGGTGGTGGCGAGCGCCGTGTTCATCATGTACTTCGTCTCGCCCAACGACCCCGCCCACCTGCTGGCGGGCAAGGGGGCGACGGCGGCCACTGTCGCCGCCATCAACGCCCGCCTGGGCCTCAACAAGCCCCTCGTCGACCAGTACGGCTCGTACCTGTGGCGGTTGCTGAACGGCAACCTGGGCTATTCCTACGTCAACTCCGAACCGGTCATCACCATCGTCCGCCAGGACCTCACCGTGACCGCGTCGCTGGCGGTGGGGGCGGCCATCTTATGGCTGGTCATCGGTGTGCTTGCCGGGGTGCTCGCCGCGGTCAGGCCCCGGTCGAAGGCCGACCGCGCGGTCACCACGTTCGCGCTCACGTTTTACTCGATGCCGACGTTCCTCCTGGGCTCGCTGCTGCTCCTGCTCCTGTTCTTCCGCCTCCACCTGGCCGGCGTCGACATCTTCCCGGCCGGAGGTTACGTCGGCCTCTCCCAGAGCGTGGGGGGGTGGTTCCAGCACATGATCCTGCCCTGGATAACCCTCGCGCTCGTGAGCGCCGCCGTCTATGCCCGCTTGACCCGGGGCTCGATGCTCGACGTGCTCGGGGAGGACTACGTGAGGACGGCGCGGGCCAAGGGCCTCCCGGAGGGAAGGGTCGTGTTCCGCCACGCCCTGCGGGCGGCCGTAACGCCCATGGTCACCCAGTTCGGCATCGACCTCGGGACCCTGCTCGGCGGCGTGATAGTCACCGAGACGATCTTCGGCCTACCCGGCCTCGGCCAGCAGATCTACAACTCGATCACCCAGGAGGACCTGCCGGTCATCATCGGCATCGTGCTGTTGGCCTCAGCCTTCGTCGTGGCGGCCAACATAGTGGTCGACACCCTATACGCCCTGCTCGACCCTCGGGTCCGCCTGCACTGAGCCCGCCTGCACTGAGCCCGCCGGTACCGCCCGCGCAGGTCCGGGCACCGGCGCCGGCCGGCTCCGTTAGCCTGAGCGAGGTGGCGTTGAAGAGACCATGAGCCGGCGCGGGTGGGCCCTTTTCCTCGCCCTCGGGGTCATCTGGGGGCTGCCCTACCTCCTCATCCGGGTCTCGGTGCGCGAGGTTTCGCCGGCGTTCCTGGTCCTGGTGCGCACCGGCGGGGGAGCGCTCCTGCTGTCGCCGCTCGTGGTGAAAAAAGGTGCCCTCCGCCCGGTGCTGGCCCGCTGGAGAGCGCTCGTGGCCTACACCGTGGTCGAGCTCGCCGTCCCCTGGTGGCTCCTGTTCAGTGCGGAAA
>JBOGGK010000323.1:0-1825 GCA_050744045.1 Acidimicrobiales bacterium
GTGATGGGTCACATCATGGAGGACGAAGCCCGGCAGGGTTTCGTGGTTGCGTCCCGTGGTCGTGTGCCTGCGTTGGGACGCGTTGCGTGCCATCTCCAGTGCCAGGCGATGCTGGCTGGGCAACCCAGAACCCGGGTGCCGGTCATCTCTTCGTCGCGCGGAGGCGACATGGAGTGGTTCGGCCCGCAACCTGATGGGCTCAATCAAGGGCGCGGTCTCGCCGCCAGAAGGCGGGGACCATGACTTCTGGCGAGCTCGCAACAGGTTGCGCCCGTTCCGGGTCTCACCCCGTCTCGGCCAGGCAACGGATCTCCCCGTCGCGAAGCCCGTAGTAGACGAGGGTGAGAAGCTTGCGGGCGGCCGCCACCCGCCCGACGTTCGTGCCGCGGCGCTCGCCTACGCGGTGATGGTGCGCGGCGATTGCCGTCGCGCCGCGTTGGCGGACGACGCCGACCGCCGCCCAGCGCACGAGTCGTGATCCCTGCTTGGTGATGTGACCTCGGCGGACCTTTTGGTCGGACTCGTGGTGGGTGGGGGTGAGTCCGGCCCACGAGCACAGGTGACGGGCCGAGGGGAACCTCGAGACATCGCCGATCTCGGCCACGAAGACGGCGGCGAGCACGGGCCCCACTCCCGGGATGGCCTGGACGGCGTGATAGCCGAGGTCGTCGGCGAGCACGGGTGCGATCTGCTGCTCGAGGGCGGCGACCTGGCGGTTGATCAACTCGATCAGCTCGCGCAGGCTCTCGATCCGCACCCGGTAGGCGGGGCCGAGTGGGACGGTGTCCATCAGGTGCTGACCGGCGAGCCCGAACAGGTCGCTCATCGGCACGCTGACGCCCTCTTTGGCCAAGACGGCGTGGACCTGGGCCCTCAAGCCTGAACGGAGGTTGACGAGCTTGACTCTGAACCGGATGAGCTCGCGCAGTTCCCGTAGTGCCGGTGGGGCGATCCACGCCTCGGCGAGGCGCCCCATGCGCAGCAGGTCGATGAGGTCGGTCGCGTCGCGTTCGTCGCTCTTCAGACGTCGGTGGCCCCAGTTGTTCCCCAACGGATGGGCCAGGTGGACCTCGGCGCCCATCTCCTCGAGCGCGTCCGCCGCCCAGTACCAGCCGTACGTCGCCTCGAGGATCACCTCGGGGTGCTCGTCAGCCTTGGCGAGCTCGGCCGCCAGGGTGATCGGGTCGTTGTCGATCCGGACCGTCTCGAAGGTCTCGCCGGCCCCGCTGCGCCGCACGATCACGCTCCGGCGCCGGTGCAGGTCGATGCCGACGTACTGTCGTTGATGTTCCACGGGAGTCTCCTTCCGTCGTCTCCGGGTTGGTTGTGGAACCCCAAGTGTGCTTCGCACACCTGGTTCCGGGCGACGGGAGGACTCCCGCGGACTGCTCTTGGTCTTCGACCGAGTGGAACTGACGGCGCTACGTGCCACGAGATCGCGCTCCGGTTGCTCGGCGTCCGGGCCGGGCGCTCGGCGACGGCCTGTCACGCGGGAGCTGCGCTGCGCTCCTTCATCACATCAAGGGGTCTCCGGAAATTTCTCCCTCGAATCTTCGGAATCCGGCTTGACACCGCCGACGGTGCTGATAGAGTTGGCGTCACTATATACGGTGCCCAATGACGATGGCACCCGGATTAGCATCACATTTAGTGCCAGGAGAGAGAATGAGTGACAAACCGTCCTACGACCGTGCTGCCGCGAAGCGGGCACTTACCGACTTCCGGGCACGGCGCCGATCCGCGACTCCCGAGGTGGTGGTCGCACTTTGCAGAGCACTGGGCTACACGATCGACACGAAGCGTGGAAAGGGATCCCACGCCGTCG
>JBOGGK010000324.1:0-2407 GCA_050744045.1 Acidimicrobiales bacterium
GGGCTTGGCACGTGGGGCAGGAGGTGGAACCTTCCGGTGAGCCCGGCAACGACGATGTCCCTTTGGAACTGAGCGTGCAGAGCCGAGTACTCCCCCTCGTGCCAGCCCCCGACCCACAAGAAGTGCAAGTTGCACTGAGACGTGCGGACAAGGTTTCGAGCCAGTTGCACGAACAGGTCGCTGCCCTTGGTCCATCCCAATGTCCCCGACCCTATGACAACGCGGGCGTCGGGCGGGATGCCGAGCTCCGCCTTGACCGTACACGTGCCCGGTTGTTCTTTTGCCGGCGAGGTGTGGAGGCAGCCGCGTACGACCTTTGGGGCGGACGGGGGCGCCGGCCACTTGTAGCCGAGGGTGGCGAAGAGGTCGGCCTTGGCCGCTTCGGAGGGGACGAGGGTGACATCAGCGGTTTCTAGGAGCGTCGCTAGAAGTGTTGGCAACGCAGGGCGCCCTGGCACCCGGGAGAGCCGCGCGGCAAGGTCGAGGTTGAAGCCCATCTCGTGGAGGTGGGCGATGAAGGCAGCGCCTGATGGATGCGTTCGGCACTCCATGACCGCGGCAGCCGAGCCCATCGTGTTGGCGTAGACGACGTCTGCCTCGCCGAGCAGGCGCGCCAGGCCCCCCCAGGAGCTGGCAGCGAAGCGGCGGTACACGAGGCTCCGCAGTGGTGGGGGCAAAGCGACGCGGCGCATAGCTCTTGTTACCACCCGGTGCCGGACGGGCTTGGCGCGCACCACCGTGGTCGGGCAGACGTCCTTGTACTGGGGCAACAGGGGCCCGCCCTGGAGGAGCACAAGCGATATTTGGAAACAGGCCTGGGCACGAAGCCATTCCAATAGCCGCAGCAGGGATATCGGAGCACCGGTGAAAGTCGCTTCGTGCCCTACAAACACGACGCGGGGCGCCTTGGAGGCGGCGGCCGGGGCGCCTGGGCCTGGCGCCGCATGGAGGGGGAGCGGGGGTGACCATTGCATCGTCGGGGACCTCAACCGCCCTCGAAGGCGATGAGCTCAGGGGTAGCCCAGCTCCCGCAGTTCCGGGCCGAGCTCACGGTCAATGAGGCTAAGTTGCCAATCGGGCAGGTCAGTGTGCCACCTCCCCACCGACTTCTGAGGGCTGGCGGATGTTACGTGTTGCCGGAGCCGCGACCGGCTAGCTTTGGCCCCGGCCGCATCGAGCGGGACTGCGAGCCAATCTGAAAGACGGTCCGCTACCGTGGCCAGGTCGCCCACCAGTTCTTCGTACTGCAGGGGGAAGATTTGCATCCCGTTGTGCCTGTCCTCTGCAAAAAAGGACAGCTGGGCCTTCATCGAAGAGCACAGTCTCAGGAGGTAGGACTGCTCGTCCTCGGAGCTTTGGCGGCCAAACCCGTAAAAGCCACGTTTATCGTCAAAGGCGCGTATCGAAGCGACGATATCTCGAGGGTCGCGGACCAGGTGTATACAGCGGCCAGGTATGCCGGCGGCCGCGAGGTCCGAGGTTGAGGTGTTCCAAAATTTCTCCGCATAATACCGGGCTTGTGCGGTGGCTGCTAGGCACTCTGAGAACGCGGTCCATCCATGCCGGACCATCTGTGCGTGAAGGAGCCCCGTCCCGACTTGGAGGGGTGTGAAGGGTAGTGGCCCGATGCGCGTCGAACCGTAGTGGAGCAACTCCTCTTGGCCCCAGGTGGGATCCGCCGGGAACGACGGGGAAAGCGGGTAGAGCAGGCGGCAAAGGTAGGTCAGGTACCGGTGCTCATAGGGGTAGGTCCGGTCGAAGCAGACGTCGGGCGAAGTACCGAGCAGTTCCATGAGGAGCGTGCTCCCGCTACGGCCCTCTATGAGCCGGACGAGGACGGGCTCCAGCAGTTGGCCGGAGCCCAGGGCTGGGAGCGTCACGGGCCCTGCGAGCACAGGTCCCCTCTGGGGAGGGAGGTTGAGGCGAGAGCGAAGGCGCCCGATGTGGCCTGGGGACAGGATCCTCGTCATCTGGGCACGAGCCTAGCGCAGCAAGGAGAAACTTTGAGAGGGAGAACGTGATGAGCTGAGGCGTGAGGGATAGGATGCCCGGATTAGCGCTGATCTCGTTAGCGTCGTGGTCCCGGCCTACAACGCCGCTGGCTTTTTGGGGCTGACGCTGGACTCGGTTGGGGCGCAGTCCTACGGCAACGTCGAGGTCATCGTCGTGGACGATGGGTCGGCGGACGGGACGGCCGAGGTGGCGGAGGGCCACCCGACACGGCCAAGGGTTGTGCGCCAGGCCAACGCGGGGCACGCAGCGGCGCGCAACCATGGCGCGCTGTCAGCGCGCGGGGAGTGGCTCGCCTTCTTGGACCACGACGATTTGTGGCATCGGGACCACATCGCTCGCGCCTTAGGATTGGCCTCCCGGGCAGCCGCGCAGGTAGTGGCGACGGGGTATATAC
>JBOGGK010000325.1:0-2623 GCA_050744045.1 Acidimicrobiales bacterium
GTCCTGCGCCTCGCCTCCAGCGTGCGGGGACTCACGATCCGACCGGGGCGGCCCGGGTGGTGGCCGTCTGGGAGGGGAACGGCCGCACCCACGGCACCCCGGCTCACCAGGCGGCTGGCCCGGGGCGCGGCGAGACCTTCCGGCGGAAGGCCCGTCCCCGTTCCACCAGCTCAAAGCCGACCGCCGCGTAGGTGGCGTTCGGTGCCGGATAGGCCGGGTCCGGGCTTGAGTTGATGTAGACCGTGTGCCCACCCCGCGCGCCTACCTGGGCCGCCGCCTCAATGCAGAGAGCGCCAGCAAGGCCCAGCCGGCGGTGCGCCGGCACGACCCCGAGAGGCTCGATCTCCGCCACGCCGATCGCCGGGTCCCACCAGACGATGCAGCACGCCGCCAGGCTGGCGTCGGGAGCCTGCACCACCAGGTCGAGGCTCGGGTCGTAGAGCCAGGTGCTGCGCACATGGTCGTAGAAGTCCATGGTGAACCGGCTCGTGGCCTCCGGCGGAATTTTCGCCAAAGCCTCGGGTGGCAACGGCATTGCGGCGGGCGCCAGGCCTCTCGGTGGCACTCGACTCGCGCCTCCAGCTCGCCGTCGCGCACGCTGCGCACGCGGTAGCCGGGCGCGGCAGCCTGGGGCGTTGCGGTGCGGCCGGGTGGAACATCCCTCGCTGCGGGCCGACGAGCGGTGGCGCGTGCGGATCGGGGGAAAAGCCGGCGGCCACGACGGCGGCGGCGAGCGCTTCATCACCGTCCGCGACGGCGATGCTCAGCTCGTCACCGCCCGCCGCGACCCCCCACTCCACGAGCGCCCTCGTTACCTCGGGTCGGGCCGGGCCCGTTTGGACGTGGAGCTCGCCGCCACCGTGGTGGCGGTCGACGCCGGCCCACCCGACGGGATCCCTACTTCCTTCGAGGACAATGGGATCAGCCAGTTGCCCTCCTGCCGCGGCCCAGCCGAGGCCCCCCGGGTGGAGGCCGAGAGGCCAAAGGCGGCTCGCCAGCCTCTGCATGGCCGTCGTGTCGTCGGCTCCCTCCCACGCACGCAGCTCCAAGGCCATCCCACCACAGTAGATGGTGCTCCCGGCGTCTCAGGGAGCCCGCTGGTTTCGGGCCCGGACAACGTTATGCCCACCACAGCGTACTGATCGAGATGGATACCCCCCGGTGGACCGCCTACGCGAGCCGAACCCGAAGATGGTACTCAAGGAACATCCTTGAACTTCCGCTCAGGCACGCCAGCCCTTCTCATCCCGTGATCACATTCACAAGCTCCTGTTCCGTTTGTTCGAAGCCGGCTGCCGCCGGGCGGACATATGTGCTTTACGCTTGCGTGCCTCATGAGGGCTTGGGGCTGGTGCGCTTGGCCGGCACGGACCCCAATGATGCCTCGGGTGGAGCTGCTGTGGGCCGCCTGGGCCCGTGACCGATAGCGGGAGCTCCTGCGGTGATACCCTTGGTCGCGGGACGTGCGCCGGGTGGGCGCCCCGTGAGGCCCGCCCGGTGAGCTGACCGATGACGGGACCATATCCGGAGCGGTCCCTGTCGATTGCGCGGGCCCGGCCCCGCACACCCAGCAGGTGCCCCCGAAACCCGGCGACGGGGCTTGCTGGAGGGACGCCCATAGGTGCCGATCAGGAGCGGTCGCGAACAGAACGCTCGCACAGAACGACAACGTTCGTCCTGCGCCAGATCGACGGGTAGGCGCGCGGTGGCCCAGCGCCTAAACAGTTAAGAATGTCCCTGGGAACGTTCCGTGATGA
This sequence comes from Acidimicrobiales bacterium, assembly GCA_050744045.1. Classification (GTDB taxonomy): domain Bacteria; phylum Actinomycetota; class Acidimicrobiia; order Acidimicrobiales; family Palsa-688; genus JBOGGK01. Next base: position 1,758 of record JBOGGK010000325.1, read on the forward strand.
ACTGAGTACTGGTTGGGTCCTGGTCACCGTTGATGAATAGCTCGTGGTCGGACGTTGACAGATGCCAGGTTTTCTCGCCGTTGTCGGTGGACATGACCGAGAAGTCGGCCGTGAGCCGCCAAACGATTGGCCTTACCAAGCTTATCTGCCAAAGCTGGCCCGCCACCGATGCGGCAGGGGCTGGCAGGGCCTGGGCTTCCCATTGGAGGCCGCCGTCAGGTGAGCGGTAGACCACGGCTCGGCCCTCTGTGCCGGTGTCGTCATATTCGCCAAGGACGAGCGCCCTCCCATGCCCAACGGGGAGCACGGCAATATTGCCCTGCTCCGGGTTGACCCCGGGTGCCGGTGCCGGGAGGACTTGTCGGGACCATTGCCGGCCTCCGTCTGTCGTGCGGTACAGGCAGCCTTCGAAGCCAGCGGCTGTGCATGAGGCAGCCGCCCAACCTGTTGTGGGCGAGGTGAACTCTGCTTGGTAGACCTGAGCGCGGCTCGGTGAGCCCGACAGGACCGTGGTGAGTGACCCCGGGGCCGTCAAGGGTTTGCCATGTCCGCCCACCGTCGGCCGTGCGGTAGATGGCATTTGGGGCCGAGGCGCCAGAACTCTCCAGCCCGCACCAGCCGTGCTCGGCGTCCACGAAGTCGACATCAAAGCCGGAGAACATTTCGCCGACGCCGCCATAACAGCCCGCAGGGAGCTCGCCGGCCTGCCCCCAACGTTGGCCGCCGTCGGTTGTCGCCAAGACCACTACCTTGGACGGCACCGGCTGCGTGCTCTTGTAGAACAGCCAAGCGTCGTTGCCGTTCAAGAAGTCGCCGCCCCAAAGCGCCAGCCCGAGCTGGGCGAACAAGGGCGACCTGGGCCCAGG
>JBOGGK010000326.1:0-5171 GCA_050744045.1 Acidimicrobiales bacterium
GGTGGGCATCGTCCGGGCGCACATGGAAGAAGACACGGGCAAGACCACTCACGTGGGGGGGCACGGCCGTATCCATGAAGCCGGCCACTCCCTCGTCGACTACAACCGGGCCGGCGTCCCGCTCGTAGAGATCGTCTCGGAGCCAGACCTGCGCAGCGCCGAAGAAGCCCGTACCTACGTCGAGGAGCTGCGGGCCGTGCTGGTGGCCACTGGCGCTTCGGACGGCAAGATGGAGGAAGGTTCACTGAGGGTCGACTGCAACGTCTCGGTCCGCCCGGCCGGCTCGAGCACTTACGGGACACGTTGCGAGATAAAGAACATGAACTCCTTGCGCAGCCTGGGCCGGGGCGTCTCCTACGAAGCCGCTCGCCAGGCCGAGGTCCTGGCCGTCGGGGGCGAGGTGGCCCAGGAGACCAGGCATTGGGACGAGACCGAGGGTGTCACCCACTCGATGCGCTCCAAGGAAGAGGCGTTCGACTACCGCTACTTCCCCGAACCGGACCTGGTGGCCCTGGCCCCGGCGCGGGAGTGGGTGGAAGCGGTCAGCGCCAACCTGGCCACGCTCCCGGCCGAGCGGCGCCAGCGGGTGGCCATGGCCGCAGACGTCGCACTTTCCTCCGAAGCAGTGGCGACCGTGGTCCGCCTCGAACTGGACGACCTGGTGATCGCGGCCGCGGCGGCGGGGGCGGACGCCAGCCTGGCCCTGCGGCGAGTGGCCAACGAAGTGGTGGGGGAACTGGCCGCGGGGGGCACCCGGGAGATCGACCGGGACGGCTTCGTCCACCTGGTCAGGATGGAGCAGGAAGGCAAGCTCACCCCCTCCCAGGCCCGTACCGTCCTGAAGACCCTGGTGGCCGAGGGCGGAGACCCCGTCGCGATCGCCGGATCCCTCGGTTTCGAGGCGCTCGGCTCAGGAGCGCTTTTGGAAGTAGTGGAACGGGTCATCACCGCCAACCAGGCCGAGTGGGGCCGATACGCCGGCGGCGACGACAAATTGGCGGGCTTTTTCATCGGGAAAGTAAAGGCGGCGACGGGCGGTAACGCCGACTTGCGGGCCGCCGCCGACATGCTGCGCCAGCGCCGCCGCGCCTGAGCTCAGGCCTGGGCGCGCCCCGGCACCCGACGGTAGGGAAGCACCCGGTAGCGCAACCTACCCGCCATGTCGGCCACGGTGACGACGACCTGGCGTACGACGGTCCCGACATGGGCGACGCAGCGAAAAACATGGCCCACCGGTGCCACCACCAACGCCGGCACCGGGCAGGCTACGCTTACCGGCTCGTTGAACTTGCCTTCCAGGCCGTGGGCGATCTTGGTGACGGCTGAGGAGGTCACCACTACCGCGCTCGCCGGCTTCAGCTCCACCTGCCCGTTGCCGTCGGTGACCCTGCCATGGACCCGGAGGACCTGGCCGTCCAGGGTCGCCCGGCAGGTGAAGGTCGTCCCGACTTTTGCCGGCACCCTCGGCGGGCAATGGACAGGAGACCGGTGGACGTGGTAATTTTTCGCCAGTTGGCTAGAAATACTGCTCTCGACGCCCTGGGCCGAGATGGTGTCCCGAGCCTTGATCGAGCACCCGGGCAGGGCCAACGACGCGGCGGCGAGGAGACCGGCGCACGCCGGGACCAGGTACCTGGCCGGGCGGGGCGCAGGGTAACCTGACCGCATGCCGAGCGACCTCAAGATCCGCAGCCACGAAGTGACCGACGGCCGCGAACGGGCGCCCGCCCGGGCGATGCTGCGAGCAATCGGCATGACCGATGCCGACTGGGACAAGCCACAGGTGGGCGTCGCGTCGTCGTGGAACGAGGTCACGCCCTGCAACCTCCCCCTCGACCGCTTGGCCAAGCGGGCCAAGGCGGGGGTGCGTGACGCCGGTGGGTTCCCTGTCGAGTTCATGACGATCGCCGTTTCCGACGGTATCTCAATGGGCCACGAGGGGATGCGGGCGTCCCTGGTCAGCCGGGAGGTTATCGCCGATTCCGTCGAAACCGTGATGCACGCCGAGCGCTTCGACGCCCTGGCCACCTTTGCCGGCTGTGACAAGTCCTGACCCGGGATGCTCATGGCTGCGGCCCGCCTCAACCTCCCGGCGGTCTTCCTCTACGGGGGGACTATCTTGCCGGGCCGCGGCGCTCGAGGCGAGGCGCTCGACATCGTGAGCGTCTTCGAGGCAGTGGGGGCCAACGCCGCCGGGGCCCTGAGCGACGACGAGCTCGGCCTCATCGAGCGGCGAGCCTGCCCGACCGAGGGCAGCTGCGCCGGGATGTTCACCGCCAACACCATGGCGGCGGCCGCTGAAGCCCTCGGGATGGCGCTGCCCGGCAGCTCGAGCGCCCCCGCTGTGGACCGGCGCCGTGAAGACTACGCCTACGAGTCGGGCCGGTCCGTGGTCAAGTTGCTCGAGTCGGGCACCCGGCCCCGCCACATCATGACCAAGGAGGCGTTCGAGAACGCCATCGCCGTCGTCATGGCCTTGGGCGGCTCGACCAATGCCGTCCTCCACCTGCTCGCCATCGCCCACGAGGCCGAGGTCGAACTGTCGATAGACGACTTCGACCGGATCGGCAGGCGGGTGCCGCACCTCGCCGACATGAAACCCCACGGGCGCTACCACATGGTCGATATCGACCGCATCGGTGGCCTCCCTGTTGTCATGAAGGAGCTCCTGGACGCCGGCCTACTGCACGGCGGGTGCGTTACGGTAACCGGCCGCACGGTGGCCGAGAACGTAGCCCAGCTGGCCCCGCCCCCACCCGACGGCGACGTCGTCCGGCCCCTGTCGGCGCCCATCCACGCCGAGGGGGGCCTGGCCATCCTGCGGGGCCCACTGGCGCCCGAGGGCGCGGTCGTGAAGATAGCCGGCCTCGACTTCGACCACTTCGAGGGGACGGCCCGGGTCTTCGACGGGGAACAGCCCGCCCTGGACGCCATCCTGGCCGGGGCCGTCCGGCCCGGCAGCGTCGTGGTCATACGCTACGAGGGCCCTAAAGGGGGGCCTGGCATGCGGGAGATGCTGGCGGTGACCGGGGCGATGAAGGGCGCCGGCCGGGGAGCGGACTGCGCCCTCGTCACCGACGGGCGCTTCAGCGGCGGCACCCATGGCCTTTGCATAGGGCACGTGGCACCCGAGGCTGTCGACGGCGGCCCGATCGCGTTCGTAGCCGACGGCGACCCGATCGTCATCGACGTCCCCACCCGCTCGATCGACCTGCACGTGAGCGAGCACGAACTGGCGTCCCGGCGCTCGGGCTGGAAGCTGCCCGAGCCCCGCTACCGCCACGGCGTGCTGGCCAAGTACGCCCGCCTCGTCACGGGGGCCGAGCGGGGCGCCGTGACCGAGCCCTGACCACCTGTCCCTGGCTTGCCCGGACGCAGGCGGGGGTCAGAGGCTGGTGGGGTCCATGATGCCAGCCTCGGCCCACCGGTAGCGGCCGGCAAGGACCTGCTGGGCCGCCTTGTAGTTGGCGACGTCGTCGTTGGCCCACAGTTCGAAGAACAGCTTGCGCACCCGCCGCCGGGAAGCCTGGCAGAACAGGTCCGCCAGCTCGACCGCTTGCGAGCCCGGGCCGCCCTCTCCGGGGCCACCTCCCGGGACGCCCCCGGCGGCGTCGTCGGCCAGCATCCGGGCCCGCACGCACGCCGCGCTCATGGCGTACAGTTCGGCCCCGATGTCCACCAGCCGGCCCAAAAAAGCCTGCTTTTTCTCCAGCTTCGCCTGCCAGCGGGCCATGCCGTAGAAGCTCGACCGGGCCAGCCGGCGGCTGGAGCGCTCGACGAAGCGCAGGTGGCCCGCGAGCGGTTCGCCCATGGCCGAAAAAGCGCCGGGGAGCTGGCCCTGCCCTACCGCCAACTGCGGGAACCAGCGGGCGTAGAAACGGGCGGCGGCCCGGGCGCTGTGCAGCTTTTCGGGCAGGGTTGCCTTCGGGTCGGCGAGCGCACCTGCGGCCGAAAGGTGCTCGTCCACCGCCTCGCGCGCCACGAGCAGTTTCATGATCTCGCTGGAACCTTCGAATATGCGCGCTATGCGCAGGTCCCTCAGCACCTGCTCCGCAGGCACGGCGCTCTCCCCGCGCGCCCGCAGCGACTCCGCCGTCTCGTAGCCCCGGCCACCTCGGATCTGCACCATCTCGTCGGCGACCAGCCAGGCCGTCTCGCTGCAGAAAAGCTTGGCCAGTGCCGCCTCGATGCGGATGTCGTTGCGCTGCTCGTCGGCCATCATGGCCGACAGCTCAACGACCGCTTCCATGGCAAAGGTGCTGGCGGCTATGAAAGCGAGCTTGTGGGCGACTGCTTCGTGCTTGCCGATGGGAGCGCCCCACTGCACGCGCTCGGCGGCCCATTCGCGGGCGATCTTCAAGCACAGTTTGCCTGACGAGGCGCAAAGGGCGGGGAGCGACAGCCGGCCCGTGTTGAGCGTGGTGAGCGCCACCCGGAGACCCCGGCCTATCTCGCCGACCATGTTCTCGGCCGGGACCCGCACGTCGTGGAACTCGATGACGCCGTTTTCTATGCCCCGGAGCCCCATGAAGCTGTTGCGCCGGACGACGGCCACGCCCTCGGACTTCGCTTCGACGACGAACGCGGTTATGCCGCCGTTGCGGCCCCCGCCGGCGGGCGCCTCTTTTCGGGGCGGGACCACCGCCATCACCACCAAAATGTTGGCGATAGGACCGTTGGTGGCCCAAAGTTTGGTCCCGTTGAGCAAATAGGCCCGGCCCTCGTCGGCCGAGGTGGCCGCCGTCGTCATGCGGGCAGGGTCGCTGCCCACGTCGGGTTCGGTAAGCAAAAAGGCGCTCACCTCGTCGCGGGCCAGGCGGGGCAAGAAGGCCTCCTTTTGAGCCTGGGTGCCGAACAGCTTGAGCGGTTGGGGCGCGCCGATGGACTGATGGGCCGACAGCAGCGTGCTGAGGGCAGGGTGGGCCGTGCCCGCCAGGGCGAGCGCACGGTTGTAGTAGAGGTTGCTCAGCCCGAGCCCACCGTAGCCCTCCTCGATGTTCATACCGAGGGCGCCGAGGCCGAACAGGCCCTTCATCACGTGCTCGGGGATGCGGGCCTCGCGCTCGATCTCGAGCGGGTCGACCTCTTCCGCCAGGAAGGCCGCCAGCTTGAGCAAGAAGGCCTCGCCCTTGGCGGTCTGGTCGGGCGTGGACCGGGGATGGGGGTGGACC
>JBOGGK010000327.1:0-3416 GCA_050744045.1 Acidimicrobiales bacterium
CATCACCCCTCACACCGCCGACACCGAGGAGATGACGCGCCCCTTGCTCGCCGCTCGCATCAAAGAAAACGTGGCGCGCCTGGCCGCCGGTCTCCCGCTCGTCGGCACCGTTGACCCACTGGCGGGATATTGAGACCTTTGGGCAGCTTTTGGTCATCGGGTGAGGGCACGGGGCCGGACCGGTTGCACTTTTCCGAGGTCGGCCTTGGCCAGCTGCTGGCGGAAGGAGGCGAGGGACGGGTCTTCGAGGTGGCGCGGCCCCCCCGGTCCGGTGGCCGCGACGGGCTCAGCGGCGGGGCCTCCCCTCTTGTCTACAAGCACTTGCGCCAACCGCGCCCGCTCAGCGAACTGGCCGCCATCGTGGGTTTCCCCTCGCTGCTGGACCTCTCCCGACCGGGCCTGGCCACCAGGGCCTTGCGCTCATCGGCTTGGCCGACGATGGCGGTGGTGGGCGACGACCCCGAGCTGGCGGTGGGTGCCCTGATGCCGCGGGCCCCGGCCCCGTTTTGGCTGAAGCACCGCGATGGCACGAACCGGCTGGCCACCTTGAGCTACCTGGCCAGCGACCCCGACCGCATGGCCGTCGCCTACGGGGTCCAAGTACCGGCGCCGGGCGCACCCGAGCGCATCGCCTTGCTCTTTGCCCTGAGCCGCCTGCTCGACGCCTGGCAGCACCCCGACGGCCCCCACGTCGTCCACGGCGACCTCTCAGCCAAGAACATCTTGTGGTCCACCGACCCCGCGCCCGCTATTTACGTCCTGGACTGCGACGGGGCGACGGTGACCGCCGGGGTTGCCGGGGCCGGCCCGGAGGAGGAGGACGAGCCGGGAGGGGCCGGGGGGAAAGAGAGGTTGCGCTTGCGGGCCACCACGCCCAACTGGGACGACCCCGCGCTGTCGCCGGGAACGGTCCCCACCGAGGCGACGGACTGCTACGCCATCGGCTTGGCTTTCCTGCGGGTGGTGGGAGCGGCCAATTTCCCCCTGCAGGCTCGCCAGCGGGCCGGGGGCGTGGTCAACGTGGACCTGGCACTTCCCCGGACGTGGCGCCGCCTCCCCGACATGCCCGGCCTGTGGGCCCTGTGCGAGCGGTCACTTTCAGTGGCCAACGCGCCAGGGCGCCCGAGCCCTGCGGAGTGGTCGGCGCACTTGGAAGAGCTGCTCGGCCTGTTGGGCGCGGCCGACCTCGGGGCTAGGGCCCGCGCCGCCCAGGGCGACCCGGCACCATCGGGGGCGGGGGGGCCGGCCAGCCTCACCTCGGGGCGGGCGGCTGAGCGGGCCACCGCCTGGGTGACAGCGCGGGTTGACGTAACTGTGCCCGACGTCGCGGTGCGCCCGGTGCTTGGCCACCGGACCACTTCGACGTGGGAACTGATCAGTCCCCGCCCGGTCGCCGGCGCGGCCAGCGAGCCCATGGCCAGTGCCGGGCCGTGGGTGGGCCTCTCCCCACGCCAGGCCGTCCAGCGCACCTTGCTCGCCTGGGCCGGCGCCCATCGTCTCGCGGCCAGGCTGGTACGCTCGCCGGGCCGTATGCGGCACGGCCTGCGGCGCTTGGCCGGTGTCGTAGTGCTCGACCTGGCGGCCGCTTGTGTCGTTCTTTTCCTGGTCGGGATGATCGTGAGCCCGTGGATCGGGTTGTAGGCGGCGCGGCGCGGTTTTTGCTTGCCCTGACCTGTCCGATATCGTCGATCCAGCATGGCGAGCGAGTACATCGACACTGAAGAGCGCTACGCCGTCTTCCCTTTCTACCTCTGCCTCGACGTCTCCCAGTCGATGGGAGGCGATCCGATAGCGCAGGTCAACGCCGAGCTACCCCAGATCCGAGCCAGTGTTGGCCAGGACCCGGCCGTGGCCGAGGTCATCCGGTTCGCTGTCGTCACCTTCAGCGACACGGCGCGGACGGTGCTGCCCCTGGCCGACCTGGCGCTCGTCGAGGCGATGCCGGTCGTGGAGGTGGAAGGCCGGACATCCTATGCGGCGGCCTTCGACCACCTCAGGCGGTTGATCGAGGCGGACTACCGCGCCGGGCGGGTGGCGGGAGAGCGCTGGTACCGCCCGGCGGTGCTGTTCGTGTCCGACGGCCGTCCCACCGACCCCGAGGAGCGCTGGCGTGAGGCCCACCGCCGGCTCGTCGACCCGGCATGGCGGCGCCGGCCCAACATCTTGGCGTTCGGCTTCGGCGAGGCCGTCCCCGAGATCCTGGCTGAGGTGAGCGAGAACAAGCCCAACCGTGCCTACGTGGCCGCCGAGGGCGCCGCCCCGTCCGCGGTGGTCCCCGAGCTCATGGCGGGCCTGGTCCAATCGATCGTCAGCTCTTCGGCCAGCGCCGTGAGCGGCGCTCCCCAGCTCGTCCCGCCCCGGCTGCCCAACATGCAGGTCATCCCGGTCGACGAACTGGAATGAGCTCCGGGTGGTCGGGCCCGGCGTGGGGTGAGCCCTCCAGGGCCACGGCGTCGCCGGTCCCACTGCGTACCGGCGCCTCGGCGGCCGCGGCCGCCTACCGGGCCGACGGGGGGGTGGCCCAGGAGTTCGCGGTGCTGGCGGCATCGGTGGCGGGCGTCTCGCACCGGCTGGCCGGCCGGCGTTGCGAGGACTCCTGGGGCTGGGTGCAACCGGCGCCCGGCCGGCTCGCGCTGGTGGTGGCGGACGGCGTGAGCGGGGCGGGACGGGGTGGCGAAGGCGCTGACCAGGCGGTGGATGCGGCGTGCGCCTCCCTGCTCGGGTGCCCGGGGGCGGGCTGGGGCGAAGTGGAATGCTCGGCGGCCATAAGCGCGGCCAGCCAAGAGCTCCTGAGGGCGGGCGGCGGCGCGGCGGCGGAGTTTTCGACCACATTGGTCGTGGCCCTGATCAGCCTGGGCCCGGATGGGGCGGATGTCTGCCTTGGCCGGGTAGGTGACAGCACCGCCTATTCGCTTTCGGCCGGCGAGTGGGAGGAGCTGTTCGGCTATGGGGAGGCCACCTACGAGATGTTGTCGACCGCGACCAACGTGCTCCCGTTCACCGGCGCTGGTGCCGGTGCCGGCGAAGATGCTTCCGCCGGCGCTGGCACCGGGCAGCTCCCGGTGGGCGGAGGTCCTCGGGTGGCACCCGGGGCGGTAGTCCCGGGAGAGCCGGGCCCAGCCGGCCGGGCGGGCGAAGAGCTGCAGCCCGTCTCGCTGGCGCCAGGGGAGCGGGTACCCGGCGAGCTGCGGTCCATGTCTCTTCCTCCGGGGGCTGCACTCGTGCTCATGACCGACGGGGTTGCCAACCCGTTGCGGGACGGGCCGGGCACCGTGGCGCCGGCTTTGGCGGCAGTGCTTGCCGGCGCAGGCTCCGAGGGCTCAGGGACCGGGTTGGCCCCGCTCGAGCTCGCCCACGCGCTCGACTTCAGCCGGAGGGGCGCGCTCGACGACCGTACCGTTGCCGTCGCCTGGCCC
>JBOGGK010000328.1:0-5749 GCA_050744045.1 Acidimicrobiales bacterium
GGGCTAATGAGCAGCGTCATCCAGTACGGACAACTCCAACATCGCGCCGGCTCGGTGCAGGTGACTGCCAGCGTGCGCCACAATGGCCCCAGCCTCCTCGACGTCTCGGCCGCCAGCGACGAGCGCACGGCCGAGCGGCTGGCCTCGCTCCCAGGCACCCGAAGCCTCACGGCCGAACTGCAGACGGTCGGCGAGCTCGTCGGACCCAACGTGCCGATCGACCTCGACTTCCTCCGAGGCGACACCGCCAGCCTCGGTTATCCGATCGTGAAAGGGCACTGGATTGACGGACCGGGCCAAGCGGTAGTCGGCCCAGGGTTCTTGAAGGACCACGACCTGGCGGTGGGGAACCGCGTTACGCTCAACATGGGTGGGGTACCGGCCACGGTCACCATCGTGGGCGAAACCTGGTCGTATGACCCGAACGGTCTCATGGCCGACTGGCACACCGAGACGGTCCTTGCCCCTGGCCGGGGCGCCACCAGCTACGACATCGGGCTGCGCCCCGGGACCAGCATCACCGCCTACATCAGTGCCGCGAGCAGGTCCGTCCCCTCGCTCGCCGTGCAGCCGAACGGCGGGCTCAACGGCGACGAGCAACTGATCCCTGACTTCTCCGCCCTCTTTACGGTGCTGCTCGCCATCGTCGCCGCCCTAGGAGTGCTCAACACCATCCTGCTCACCGTCCGGGAGCGTCGCCGTGACCTCGGCATGCTGAAGTCGATCGGCATGACTCCCCGCCAGGTGACCGCCATGATGGTCACCTCCGCCACCGCCCTCGGCGTGATCGGCTCCCTCATCGGGGTCCCCGCCGGCATCCTCGTCCACCGCGCCGTCGTGCCAGCGATGGTGCACGCCATCAACGCAATCCTCCCGAGTTCGGTGCTCGATGTGTGGGCGGTCGGTCTCATCGCCGCACTGGCGCTGAGCGGCATCGTCATCGCGGCCTTTGGCGCCTTCGTCCCGGCCAGGAACGCCGGCCGGCTCACAGTCGCCACCGTCTTGCACAACGAATGAGCCATCCACCGATGGTCACGGGCGGCCCGGTACCTCACCCGGCGCCACCCGTGGCCAGGGTGTGGCACCCGTCCGCGGCCGTCAGTTGCGCGGCCGTCAGTTGCGCGGCCGGCCGTCACGCAGCAGCGGCGCGTAGTGGCCGGCAGAAGTCGCGGAGGTCGCGGGCAAGGCGGGCGGGCTGTTCGAGAGCAAGGAAATGCCGATCGAGTTAGTCACCCAGTACAGCGTGATGATGTTCAGAAGCGCGGGCCGGTCCATCGCCGACTCGAGGTCACCGTGGCAGTCGCTCCAGTCCCGGTACTTTGTCGAGGATCCAGGCCGCCAGGCCGGCAGGCGAGCCAGACAGCGCCGCGGCCAGCGAGTCCGTCCGGTTGGCTTGGGTGTTGCTGTAGCTGGTGTCCCGGTCGCCGTTCGCCTGCCGGCGCTGGTCGAGGTAGCGCCGCTCGGCGTCTGAGAGCGGCTGGTCGTCCGCGATCGCCGGATGGAGGTTGGGGTGGTGAGTGAACACGCCGATTATCCGCTCGGGGTGCGCAGCGCCGAGGAAGTTGGTGGCGTGTGAGCCGATGTCGCCCTGTTAGCGGCATCTCTGCACGCACACGGGAGACCCTCCTCCGGCCATGCCCTTTGAGCATCAGCTCCTCACGGTGCCAGTTCCCGGTCGCGGCATACGCGGCCCTTGGCCGGCGCGCCCCCGCTCCGAGGGACAAGTGCGCGGACTGCGGCGAGGCGATGACCTTCGACTGCAGCCACCCGCGTCGAGTGCGTGAGGGCGGGGTCGTGCACCAGATCTTCGTCCGCCGGGAGTTCTGTCGGCGCTGCAAGAAGAGCGAGGCACTCCTTCCGGACTTCGTGCTGCGCCGCAGGCGAGACAGCACGTCCTCGGTGGGCGCTCCCGTGCTCGAGCGCTTCGATGGGCTTGACATTTCCACTTCGAGGTCGAGATTCCCAAGGACGCTCCTGCGCTCTATGTGGGTGTCCCCGAGCGGACGGTGCGCAGCTGGCGCCAGCGATTCAAGGAGCGTGCCGGTGAGCTCTCGCAGCTCCTCGGGGCCATCACCATCGAGTGCGGAGGCGACGTACCGCTCTCGACGCACAACGGCTCGAGGCCGGGCGGCAGAGCGATCGACGCGATGGCGCTCGCCTGGCGGGCCGCCCGGGCGAGACCGACCGCGAACGTCCCGCCGCCGTGGCGCCTCGCGAACGTCATGGTCGGCGGGGAGCTGATCGCCACCGCGTGAGCCTGCCGTTCCCGATCATCTCGCGACTCAGCCCTGATGCAGGTTGGAGCCTGCACTTGTCTTGGCAACTGTTGGCTCGCGCGGCGACGATCCGCTCCCGCTCCTCGATCCTGGTCGACGTCGGTCCATCCGAACGCCCGATGCCCGCGCCCCGCCGATCTCGGATTCAACGTGTCGTCGTCACCCGGTCTTGCCGGCTCGTGCGCACCAAGCGTGGCCGGCTCATGTGCAAACAGCGTGGCTGGCAACACCGACATGGATTCCGGATCGACAAAGGTCTGGCCGTGATCGAACACCGGTCCGGAAGATGGCATGGACACCGCGCTCGTCCCGGTCCTTCTCGACGTGTGGGTGCCGAGAGTCCCGTCCGACCAGCTCACGCCACCATCCGGTACTCGTGGATGAGGCCACCGAGTCGGTCGGCCCTTCGTAACCTGGCGGCGGCCACATCGCCGACGATGGGAGGCGCCGCATTGGAGGCAGCGGGCGGTCGCTGGTCGAGGGAACGGTGGGGGCGGTGCGGGTTGTAGTGCTCGACGTACTCGGCAAGGACTGCTTCGAGGTGCCGGTGGCCGAGGATGAGCGTCCGGTCGAGACACTCGCGTCGGAGGGTGCCGATGACACGTCCGCAGATGGCGTTGGCCCGAGGTGCTCGGCCGGCGCTCTTGATGATTCTGGTGCTCTGCGGAGAACACAGCGTCGAAGGATGTGAATTTCATGTCGCGGTCGCGGATCAAGAACTTGACCGCGCTTGCATTTTCGGCGAGCTCCAAGGAGACGTTGCGGGCCTGCTGGGTCACCCAGTCACAGACCGGGTTGCCCGTGATGCCGGCGATCAGTCACTCCTCCCCGACAGCTACAGGAAGGCCGGCAAGCCGCCACTCGGGGAGTCCTTCGGCGAGCCGACGTGCTCGGTAGCCTTTCGCCTTCAGCCGCTCGACAGCCTGGGGAGCAAGGACGCAGTAGGGGCCGCGGCAGTACGCGATGATCTCCCCGCGCTTGGGCAGCCGGGACAGGGCTTGCTCCAGGTGGTCCAGGGGGACTGAAAGGGCGCCGGGGATGTGGCCGGCGAGGTACTCCTGGACGGGGCGGACGTCGAGGATGACGACGTCGCCGCTTCCGACCCGCCCCACCAGCTCGTCGCGTCCGATCGGCTCCAGGGCGTCGCGGGCCACGAAGTAGTCGCGAACGATCTGGTCCACCTCCGCCGCTCGGGCGCGCGCCAAGTCTCGAAGCGCGACGACGAACGCGGGGACGTCGTCGCCCGAGACCCGATAGAAGACCCTCGTCCCCTCCTTGCGGGTCTCGGCCATCCCCGAGCGGGCGAGGACCTGCAGGTGCGCCGAGGTGTTCGTCATCCCCATGCCGGTGGCGTCGGCCAAGGACTCGACCGTCCGCTCACCCTGGGCGAGCAACTCCAGGAGTTCGATCCTCTTGGGGTTGGCGACCGCCTTGGCGGTGCGGGCGAACACCTCGTAGAGCCGGTCCTTGGCCTCTCGGCCCTCCATCACCATCCCGTGCTCCTCCACTGCTCCATTTAGTTATGGACTAATGTAGCCGATGTGGGTTTCTACGGCGATCATGTGCTCCCCCGTATCACCAACGTCCTGTTGGACAACCACGAGCTCGCGGCGATCCGAGAGCGGGTCGCGGCTGGCCTCTCGGGTGAGGTCCTTGAGGTCGGCTTCGGATCGGGGCTGAACGTCCCCTTCTATCCGAAAGCGGTGCGGCGGGTCCTCGCCGTGGACCCGGCCACCGCGGGGCCGAAGCTGGCGGCACCGCGCGTCGCAGCCAGTGCGGTCCCGGTCGAGCACGTGGGCCTCGACGGGGCGAGACTCCCGCTCGATCCCGAGAGCGTCGACCACGTCCTCGTCACCTGGACCATGTGCACCATTCCACGCGTCGAAGAGGCGCTGCGAGAGATGCACCGGGTGCTTCGTCCCGGCGGAGGGGTGCACTTCGCAGAGCACGGCCGCTCGCCCGATCCAACCGTGGCTTCATGGCAGGAGCGGCTCAATCCCCTCCAGCGGTGGTGGGCCGGCGGCTGCAACCTCAACCGGCCGATCGATCGCCTCGTCACCGAGGCCGGGTTCGAGGTGGACCGGCTGGAGAACTTCTACCTCAAGGGCCCGAAGGCGATGGGCTACATGTACGAGGGCGTCGCCACGAAATCTGCGGCCGCCTCGAACCGGTAGCTGGGCCGGGTGATGAGGAGATCGGCACCGACCCGAGGTGGAGACCAGGCTAACTGGGACGCCGTGTACCGCGACCACGGTACGGGAGGGGTCAGCTGGTTCCAGCCGGCTCCGACGGCCGCCATCGCGCTCATCCGCGGCCTGGACATCCCTGCCGATGCCGCCGTCCTCGACGTCGGAGGTGGGGCGTCGACCCTCCTCGACGCACTGCTCGCTGACGGCTACCGCGACCTCTCTGTCCTCGACATCTCCACGGTGGCGCTCGCCGCGCTGCGCCAGCGTCTCGGGGCTCGGGACCCGGTAACGCTCATCCACGCCGATCTGCTCTCGTGGACGCCCGAGCGATCCTTCGACCTGTGGCACGACCGGGCGGTCTTCCACTTCTTGGTGGAAGACCGGGACCGTCAACGCTACGTCGACCTGTTGCATCGAGCCCTGCGGACAGGCGGTCATGTCGTCGTGGGAACGTTCGCCCCGGACGGGCCGCAATACTGCTCGGGTCTCCCCGTCGCGCGCTATACGACCGAAGAGATGGCCGAGGCACTGGGGGGAGACTTCCGAGTCCTGGATCACGTGCGAGAGAAGCACACCACCCCCGCCGGAGTGGTCCAGCCGTTCAACTGGCTCGCGGCCCGGCTGCAGAAATAGCCGCGCCAGACGGACGCCGAAGCGACCACAGGCGCCCGGAGCCGTTGACGGCACTGGTCGAGCTCCCTTTCCCTCACGGGCTCGACGCGGTCACGACGCCGCCGGGCCCGGCCGGTCATAGCCGCGCACCGTCCGGGTCAACTCGCAGAACCCGGCCCGCGAGTAGAAGGCCGCCGCCTCCTCCTGCCCATGGACGGTGTAGGCGAGGAGGCGGTCCACATGGCCGAGGCGGAGCCACTCGGCCGCGGCCCCGAGCAGCCCCGAAAAGCGCGTCCCGCTCACCCCGAGGGTCCTTGCCACCCGTAGGCCTCCAAGTGGCGCCGCTGGCCGGGCCAACGCCGCCACGTCGCCCAGGAGGACGGTCTCGGTCCGCCGAGCAGCGACGAAGCCGCCCGGCGAAAGAGCGCGTGCAGGTGGGGCCACTGCTCAGGCAGGCCGTAGACGCCGGGAGCGGGCAGGGCGCCGTCGGCCGAGATCCGGCGGACCCCGGTGCCCTCGAGGTAGGCCACCGCGGCGGCGCACAGGGCGTCGCCGGCGGCGGGCCCCTCGGGCCAGAAGGGCGCCTCGGGCCAGTACAACAGCCAGCGGATCTCGCCGAGCCCGCGGTAGCTCTCGCCGACCTCGTCCCCGTGGCCGTAGACGAGCAGGTGC
>JBOGGK010000329.1:0-2186 GCA_050744045.1 Acidimicrobiales bacterium
CTGCCGAACATGCCACAGCAGCGGTCGAGCTGGCCCGGCGACACGGTTGGGGCGACGAGCCGGCGTTCGGCGTAGCCTGCATGGTGCTCGGAGCCGTGCTGGTTTGGCAGGGACAGCTGGAGGAGGCCGAGTCGTGGGTCCAGCGCGCCGAACGCACGCTCAGAGCCGAAACCCATCCCGTTCTTGGACTGAGTGTCCGTTCCCTGCGCGGACTGCTCGAACTGGCTCGTGGACAAAACACCGAGGCGCTGGCCGCCCTCGAGGCAGCTGAGGGGATGGCGCGGCGGCTCGCCGCGCCGCACCATACCGTCCCCCCGACGCGGGCGTTAGTGGTGCACACCCTGGTGCGTCTCGGCGAGACCGAGCGCGCCGAGCAAGCCCTAGCCGGGCTCAGCCGACAGGACCGCGAACACGTCGAGATCCGAATCGCCGCCGCAGGGCTCCGGCTCGCCCAAGGTGACTCGCAAGCGGCGCTTGGCGCGCTCGCCCCGGTCCTGGACCGCCCCGCCCCCGTCTACTGGCGAGTCTGGCTGCCTCACGCCTTCGTGCTGGAGGCGAGCGCCCAAGACGCTCTCGGAGATCAGGCCGCCGCCGACAACGCCCTCGATCATGCCCTGGACACCGCCGAGCCGAACGGCATCGTGCTGCCATTCTTGTTGCACCCCGTGCCGGACCTCCTCGAGCGCCACGCTCGGCACCGCACCGCCCACGGGGCCATGGTCGCCGAGATCCGGAGCCTGCTCGCCGGGGCCACCCCGACGTCGAGGCTCGCTACGCCGCAGCCGCTGATAGATCCGCTAAGCGACGCCGAGCTGCGTGTCCTGCGCTACCTACCCACCAACCTCACGACCCCCGAGATCGCCCGCGAGATCTACGTGTCGCAGAACACCGTCAAGACTCACGTCCAGAACCTCTATGCCAAGCTCGGAGCCCACCGCCGGTCCGAGGCGGTCACCCGAGCCCGCGACCTCGGCCTCCTCGCGGGCTCGGACGCGAGGACGAGAGCCGCCACCGGCCGTAGCTAGCGGTGCTCGACGTCCGGCTACGCCGAGCCGGTCGGAAGTCGGCTGCGCAACCCGCCGGTCGACAGCAAGCCGGAGCATTCGGTGACAATCACCCTGATCGGGTGAGGACCGCTCATCCTGGCGGCGACCAAACTGGTGGACAAGTACCGACCAGCCAAGACAAGTACCGACCAACCAAGGAGTCGTCGTCATCACTCCCGTTCCCATGACAGCTGCGAACCTGCAACCTGGCCCGGGGAGGACTCGTGCGTGACGAGCCAGTGACCGAGAACCGCGGCCCCGGGCCCCAGCATTACGAGGTCTCGGTTCGCGGGAGCTTGGGCGAAACGATCCGCTCCGCTTTCCCCTGCATCCTCGGCGCCGAGACGCGCGGGGGTCGCACCGTGCTCACCATCGCGGCCGACCAGGCCGCCCTCTACGGCGTGGTCGCCCAGGCCGAGGCGCTCGGACTCGAGCTCATCGAGGTGCGCCCTCTGCCCGGTCCCGGCCCTGAGGGCCCCTCGTCCTAACACCGCTCGGCGACGTCGCTCCGGTCCGTCGCCCACGGGGGCGCGGTGATCACGGCGTAGCCACCAGCGCGAGTCACCCGAACCTCACTGACATCCCGCTTGTCGGCTCTGAGTGCTCCCATGCGAACGTGTTGGTGCCGAAAACTGCATGCAGCGGTCTGACCAGGGGCGTTGCACCATGTGGCGGCAGGGTGTCTGGTGGGCTGCAAGCGTTCCGGCTGTCGTCAGCACCATGGTGGCGTGCCAATTCGGCGCACGCCTGGAACGCCTGGTCTACGGCTGATTCGAGTTTCGGCTCCCACGGGCTGATACTGCCGACCCAAGCTGGCACTCGACCATTTCCGGAGGCACCGTGCCACCGGCGCTTGACAAGTTAGTGAGTCACCACTAATCTAACTGGCATGAGGTCGACGGCTGAGGAACGGCGGCACGAGGTGCTCGAGGCGGCGGTGGCCGAGTTTGCCAAGGGTGGGCTCGACGGCACCTCGACCGAGGACATCGCCCGGCGTGCCGGGATATCCCAGCCCTACCTGTTTCGTCTCTATCCGAACAAGAAGGCTCTGTTCATCGCGGCGGTCGAGGCCGGCTTCGACCGGATCGTCGACACCTTGGAGGAGGCCGCCAAGGGACTCGATGACGAGGCCGCGATGGA
>JBOGGK010000330.1:0-5183 GCA_050744045.1 Acidimicrobiales bacterium
GCGGCCGGGGGCTCCCACCCGGTGAGCCGCTCGACCGCCTCTCGGATCGCTGCCGCGGTTTGCTCGGCGGCTCCAGCTTTTTCGTGGAGGTAGGCCGAGTTGATCTTCTCGGCCTCGCCCTGGTCTCCATCACCGCGATCGAGCCGGGGAGGAGGCGGCCAAGCCCCTACTGGCGGCGGGGTAGGCGCCGTCGCTCCCAGCCCGCCGGGCCGCAGTGGGTTTGGGGTCAGGCAGGCGGGAAGGCCCGGGCCAACAACGTTGCGGTCTCGGCCAAGGGGATAGCCGTCGGCGGCCTCAGGGTGCTGAGCACCTCGGGCAGCCCAGATGGCCAGACGACCGCCATGGCCCCGAACACCAGGGGTTTCGGGCGGAAACGGGGCCACTCCGAGCCCACGAAGCAAAGGGCGCCACAGACCGGCACGGCCGGGCCGGGTGCGAGGCGCTCAAGCATCTCGCTGAGCCGGCCCATCTGCCATTCGAGGCCGTCTAGTAGCTTGGTACGGTCCCGGCCAGCGACCTTCAGGCGGAGGTCGGTGCGGAGCCACTCCCCCACGTCGACCTTAGTCACGGGCACCGCGTGCTCCTTGGCGTCGACGCTCCAGACGCCCGACTGGGCGACAACCAGATGGTCGATATTGGCCCGGGAGCCGGGGATCTTCCGGTCGTGGAGGACTACGGCTCCCACGGTCGTCGCCCAGCGCTCCAGGGCCCCGCCGACGCGCACCTCGCCGTGCGAGCCGGTCTGCCACGCCGTCACGCTCTGGGGCTCGGGGCCGATGGTCGGCTTGGGTGTCACCGCGCTGGCGAGCCGGCCGAGCACCGGGTGGCCCCGCTTCGCCTGGTCCCGCCACGCCGCGTCACGGGCCACCTCGGCCTCGGCCCGTTCGTAGTGGCGCTCGGATAGCCGCTCGTACTTCCGTAGGGCAGAGGCGCCGGCGTGGCCGGCACCTGGTGGTGGGGGCAGGGCTGGTGAGAACGCCTGCTGCTGGGCAGGGGAAGTTGCAATAGCGGCTGGGCCCCCGGCGGCCGGCCCACAGGCGTTGCAGCGGACCTTTCGCCGGGCCGAGTCGTACCAAGCCTTGGTCCTCGCCTCCAATGCCGCTCCGCAGGCCTCGCAGGTGCCCTTGTAACGCAGCGACATGAGCCGCGGCCCTGGGGGTGGGGGCTCAGCGGAGGCCATGGCCTAGCCACGGTGAGGGCACGGCACTAACGGTAGGTCACGACCTCGGGCGGTTGGTGAAGAACGACGAGGTGAAAGTGCGGGCTGCACCTTCGGTCCGGGCCCGTAGGTTGCGTGGCACCCTGGGGGCCAATGCCAGCCATCCCAAGCAGGCGAGGTCGTCGCTCAGCCCGGGCTGCCGGCGTGCGCAAGCCAGGGCGACGAGGTCCACGGCTTCCCTGAAAGGACCTGGTCGGCGGGGGTAGGCCCGCCCACCGAGGTGTACGTAGGCAGCGAGGAGATCGAGGACGACGGCGAACAGAGCCCCCCGTGGGTGCGCCCGGGGCGCCTCTACGCTTGCGCCTCCAGTCGTCCGGGCTATGGCCAACGTCCCGGCGTCTCCGGGGGTGATGTTCAGCCCGCCCGGCGGGCGCTGTAGGCCCGGTAACGGGGTCCCTTATCCCCGAATGCCGACGGTGCAAGGTTCACATCCGCGCTCCAGAAGCAGTGGCCATTCTGCCGTCAGGCGGGTGTTGACGGGGTGGTCCGGGAACGGTCTTGGTGGGGTCTGGGAAAGGTTGCCACGGGCCGCCGAGGAACGGCCTCGGTGGGTGCCGGGATGGTGGTCGGTGGGGGCTGCCGTGAACGTGGCCGTGCCAGCCCCGGGCCCGGGGAGCGGAGGTCCTCGAGGAAGACCGGGTCGTTGGTGCCGAGCGGTGACAGTGGGTGCCGGTGAGCGGGGAGGGCCGCGAGGCGTGATGGTCGTAACAGGGCGCGCCAAAGCGTCACTGTGCGGCGCCAAACTGCGCGCCAAACTGGTGGTCATGTCGACGACGCTGCACGTGCCCGAGGAGCTGGCCGCTCGCTTGGAGGCCGAGGCTTCACGGCGCGGCCTGAGCGTGGACGAGCTGTCTGCGCAGCTCCTTGCAGCGGGGCTCCAAGGCAAGCGACGGCACCTGGCTTTCGTGAGCATCGGGTCGTCTGGCTCCGGCCGTGGAGGTGCCCAGGCCGACGAGATGCTCGCCGAGGGTTTCGGGGGAGCCTGAATGCTGCTGGTCGACACCGGCCCGCTTGTAGCCGCGGCCGATCGGGACGACGCCGACCACCTCGCCTGTGCCGAGCTGTTGGAGGCTGACCCCGGCCCGCTCGTCACGAGTCCGCTCGTCATCGCCGAGGCCGCCTACCTCATCGACCGCCAGCTCGGCCCCGAGGCCGAAGCTGCTCTGTTCAGCTCTATAGCCAACGGCGACCTGCACGTAGAAGACCTGGGTCGCCCCGACTGGGAGCGTGTCGGCGAACTGGTCCGCTTCAGTGTCGTGCGCCCCCTGCATGCCGCCGCGTTCGAACTGCTCCCCTGAAGGCCGGTGCTGGCAGAGGCGTCAAGCTGCTTGCGTTGTACGGCCCGCTCGTCGCTCAGGCGACGGGGCTCAGCGCTGCCGAGATGTACCGTCTCGCTCGTCGGCTTGCGGAACCAGGCCCAAGGGTCAGCAGAGGCGCCGACCAGGTCGGTGAGCGAAGGCCGCTACGGGATAGCCCGGACCTCTTGCTGCCCCAGCGCGTGGGGCCGCAAATGGCGGCCCAAGAGGAGGCACCGATGCGCGTCCGTCCCGAGGTGCGCGAGGCCCAGGAGGCCATTGCCGCGCTGGACAGTGTCCACCGCCATTCCGCTCAGGTAGAGGGGCTCTTCGAGTGGCAGACCTTCGGGGGGACAGTTCGTGAGCCTGGGCAGCTTGGACGCAGCGCCCGCTCTCCTGGCACGCTGGAGCCCGACCCAGGTCTCGTCTCGGTGGCTGAGCATCCGGGAGATCGCGGCCGACCTCGGCGTGTCGGCCAGCACAGCGTAAAGTGGTCAGCGCGTGGGAAGCCCTGGTTCCCACGGTCGATCAGGCTTCGCGACGGCGATATCCGGGTCCGGCGTGACTGGTAAGAGCAATGGCTCGCCGAGCAGGAGGTGGGGTAGCCGTGCCGCCTCCGCTTCGCTGCCCGTGGCCGTGACGAAGCCTCATCCAGCGGTGGCCACCGTGTGCCCGTCCCCGGTGGGCACCGAGCAGGTGGCGACCAGCTTGCGTACCCCGTCTTCCTCCCGGCTAGGGGCAACCGCTTGATAGATGTCGAGGAAAACCGAAAGGGCCCTGTGGCCGGACCAGCGCTGGCACACGACGGCGTCGACACCTTCACGCAGCCACCACGAACAGGCGGCATGACGGAGGTCATGGCGTCGGAGCCGTGCGAGCTTTGGCTGGCGGGGGTCGTCGGGCGGGAGGTCGTCGCGGGGCGGCCAGAGGGCGGAACGGCCGGGCTCCCACACGCTGCGGCCGAACATGTCCGGGTCGAAGGGCTTGCCGTTGCTGTGGAAGACCAGGCTCCCCGGCCCCTCCCCGTACAGCTCTCGGTGCTGGCGGAACTTGGCTACCAGCGGAGGGGGCACCGGGACGCGGCGAGTGTCGGCCAAGTCCCTGTCCTTGGGCGGCCCCCATTCTGCGTCCTCTCCCGGGTCGAGCCAACGCTGAGGTACGGGCCGGTGGGCCCGTCGCACCGTCACCCAGCCGGCCCCGCCGCCCGCAGGGAGCTCGACATCCTCCGACAGCAGCCCCGCCGCCTCGCCAGGGCGGAGCCCGCAAAGGGCCATGACCAGGACGAAACATTCGACGACACCGCCCCAGGAGCCCTTCGTCGCGCAAGCTTCGGCAAGGGCAAACGCGTCCTCGACGCCGATGACCATGTCAGCGTCTACGGCGAGCGTGGCTCGGCCACCCGTCATCGTGGCCTTGCCGTTCACCTTGCGCCGCGACTTCACCGCCGCCCACGGGTTGCGGTCGACGGGGACGTCCTCCCGTGCCACCGCCCACGACCAGCACGCCTTGAGCGGCTGCAGCAGCCGGGTAAGGCTGGCGGCGCTCACCCGCTTGGAGGGGTCGCGCTGGTTGAGCGCGAAGCGAGCTACGAACTCATCGACCTGGACGGCAGTGAGCGAACCGGCTGGTGCCGAGTGCGCCCGGAGCCATGCCTGGCCGGCGGCTTGACGAGAGTTGAGCCGCCCCTCCAAGTGGTCGGGCAGGAAGCTCGCGTTGTCTAGGTAGTCGTCGACAGCCGCCAGGTCATCACCCTCGAGCACGGCCCCCGGGACAAGCAGGGACCGCCGGGCGCGATTGAACGAACGGGCCGCGGCCATCTTGGTCTTGGGCTCCCACTCGGAGTGCTGGCGGAAATAGGCGTCGGTCAAGTCGTACACCGTGGGGACGGGCGGGTCGGCGGGTGCCTCGGGCACGACGAAGCGCTTGGCGTCCACATCGAAGGGGAGCCCAGCCGCGAAGTCCCTCTCCAGCTGCTCCTTCCAGCTCTGGGCAAGCCCTGCTTTGGAGAAGCGCTTCAGCCACTGGACCCCGTCGGCCCGGCCGCCGACGTCCCAGCAACCGACCGCCCGCCTTCTTTTCCCACCGGTTGCCCGGTCGGCCACCCATTGGGTGGTCTTCTTCTTGGTCACCCAGACGCTGAAGGTCTTCGGGACCCAAGGCTCGATTTGTCGTAGCGCCACCGCTTCCGTCCTCCGCTCGGCTCAGCCGTTCTTGGTGGCAACCCAGGCGGGGCTGCGAGGTGCTGTTGAACCAGCGTTGAACGCTTGCCAT
Organism: Acidimicrobiales bacterium; assembly: GCA_050744045.1. Taxonomy (GTDB): domain Bacteria; phylum Actinomycetota; class Acidimicrobiia; order Acidimicrobiales; family Palsa-688; genus JBOGGK01. Next base: position 4,786 of record JBOGGK010000330.1, read on the forward strand.
CGTAGCGCTTCTGGTGGCTCACGGAAGGCCTCCCGGGGGGAGCCCCAAAGAGGTGGCCAACCGGTTGTCCGGCAGGAGGAGAGTGCGGCTGGAAGGGGGTTGTGAACAGGTTCTTTGCTGTTACGAAGACAAGCGGAAGAGCGGGCGGCGCTTTGCTAGAATAGTGGGTAAGGAGAGGTGCGAGAGCGGCCGAATCGGGCTCACTGCTAATGAGTTGACGAGCTAACACTCGTCCGAGGGTTCAAATCCCTCCCTCTCCGCCAACCAACCAAAAACCAGCCGAGGTGTTTGCACCTCAGCGCATCACGGCCAGCGAACCGGCCCAGCTAGCTCCTCGGCGCTGACATTGAGGAGCGCGCTCCGGTCGGTGGGCTCGTAGTGGTCACCGACCAGGGTGA
>JBOGGK010000331.1:0-3406 GCA_050744045.1 Acidimicrobiales bacterium
GCGTCGTGTTCCCGTGCGGCTGGGTGCTGCGCGACGACGGCGACACGCTCCACCTGTACTACGGCGCCGCCGACAGCGTCGTGTGCGTGGCCGAAGCCAGCCTGGGCACGCTGCTCTCCCACCTCGAAGCCCACCCGGTGACCGAGGACAGCGCCTCCCCGCTCAGGAGGTCGAGCTGAGCCCGCCCCCGCGGCTGCGGGACGTCCTGGGCCGGCCGCGCTAACCGCAGACCGGCCGGCGCCGGCGTGAGGAGCGTCGCCGGGCAAGACGAAAACGCTGGCTGCCCAATGAACATCCTAAGGTCGTGGTGGTGAGCCTTTTGGGCGACGACGTGGTGGGCCGGTCGGGGCATGTGAGCGTGGCGATACCGGGCCCGGACAAGCCCGGGGAGGTCGTCGTGCGCATCCGCGGCGGCTCGGAGGCCTACATCGCCTATTCCGACCAGCCTGTCGAAACCGGTGCCGAAGTTGTCGTAGTGTCCGACCGGGGGGCACGCACGCTCTTCGTGGCACCTTTGTAGCAGCCTTCCGTCCCCTACTGAAAACTCCCCGCCCCAGCTACAGAAAAGGAAAAAGAGATGTTAGGTTGGTCAGTCCCATCGCCCAACCAGGCGATGTTGATATCGGGTGGCAAGCACAGGCGCGACAGCCTGGGCGACGCCCCGTTCCGCATCGTTGTCGGGCACGGCGCGTACGCGTTGCCCGTCCGCAACCGCGTAAATTTCCTGACCTTGGCCATGCAGGAGGCCGAAGTGGCCGAGCCGTGCGTGACCCAGCAAGGCATCACGTTGCAAGTCCGGGCCGTTATTGCCTTCAAGGTCGGAGACGACCCCGAGTCGATCGCCAACGCCGGCCGGCGTTTCCTGGACGACCAGAGCTCCATGCCCGAGCTGGTGGGGCGGATATTCGCCGGCCACCTGCGGTCGATCGTCGGTTCCATGACCGTGGAGGACATAATCCGGGAACGCCAGAAGTTGGCCTCGGAGGTCCTCGACGCTTCCAAGCCGGAAATGGGCAAATTGGGCCTCGTCGTCGACTCGTTCCAGATCGAATCGATCGACGACGGCCAGGCCGGTTATATCCGTGCGCTCTCCCAACCGCATATCGCGACCGTCAACCAGGCGGCCCAGATCGCTCAGGCCCAAGCCGACCAGGCGGCGGCCAAAGTGCGCCAGGAGTCGGAGCGCAACCAGGCCCAGTACGAGCAGGAGACCTCGGTGGCCAAGGCCCAGTACCAGGCCCAGATCGACCAGGCCCAGCAGACCTCGGCGCAGTCCGGTCCCCTGGCCCAGGCCAAGGCCCAACAAGACGTCCTGAGCGAGCAGGCCAAGGTAGCCCAGGCGCAAGCCGAGCTGAGGCGCCAGCAACTGGTGGCCGAGGTCGTGCGCCCTGCGGAGGCAGAGGCCGAGATGACACGCACGTTGGCCCGTGCCCAAGCCGACGCGACCCGGCTCCAGGCGGAGGCGACTGCCACCTCCAACGGGGTGGTGCTGGAGCGGATGTTGGTTGAAAAGATGCCAGACATCCTCTCGGCGGCCGCCAGCGAGCTGCGCCAGGCCAACGTCACCGTGCTCAACGGGGCCGAGGGGATGGGCGAACTCCTGGCCGGGCTGGCCACCCAGGCCGGTTCGATCCTCGACGTCGTGCGCCGGGGCATAGGCGCCGGGGCGGTGCCCCAGGGCTCGCCAACATCCAACTCCCAGGCCCCGAGGGCGGCAGGCTCGCAGCCCGAACGCCCCCGGGCGCCCCAGGTCACGGCGGCGACCAAGCCGGCGAGCTGAAGCGCTGGACGCGCTCAGGTAGCCGGTGCCGCGCCGCCGGCCAACTGGCGCCTGAGCTGGTCCCGGCGCAGCTTGCCGATGGAGGTCCTCGGGAGGCGGTCCACCAGGACCAGTTCCTTGGGGGCTGCATAAGCGGCGAGCTCCTCGCGCACCAGAGCGCGCAGCTCGTCCAACCGGGGCGGCGCCCCGGGGCCCGACGGGACCACGCAGGCGACCAGGCGCTCGCCCCACTCCGGGTCCGGGCGGCTGGAAACGGCCACGTCCGCGACGCCCGGGTGCTGGCGCAGGACGCTCTCGACCGCCGCCGGCCACACATTTTCCCCGCCCGTTATGACCAGGTCCGACAGGCGCCCCTCCACCACCAGACGCCCCTCGCCGTCCAGGTGGCCGGCGTCACCGGTGGCGAACCAGCCCTGGCGGTCGAGCGGCACGGTGCCGTCGCGGTAGGCGCTCAGCAACATCGGCCCCCGCAGGCGGATCTCGGAGGAGGCGGCGAAGGAGACCTCCACGCCGGCCAAAGGGCGGCCGTCGTAGACGACCCCGCTGCCGGTCTCGGTCATGCCGTAGGTCGTCACCACGTTGGCGGGGAGCTCGGGCGGCGGCGCGGAGCCGCCCAGCAGGACCTTGTAGAAAAGGTCGGCCCTCACGCGGGCGAGCGCCGTCGGCACGAGGGACACCAGCGCGTCAGTACCGGCTGCGCCCGCCACCGTCTTGGCGTCGAAGCCGGGCAGCACCTCGACGGGCAACCCGGCCACGAGCGCTCGGGTGATCACTGAAAGGCCGCCGATGTGGTTGAGCGGGAGGCAGGCGACCCAGCGGTGCCTCCCGCGCTCGACCCCGAGGCGCTCGGACGCGGCCCGTGCGGAGGCGGAGACGGCGACGTGAGTAAGGACGACGCCCTTTGGTTCCCCCGAGCTACCGCTGGTCGCCACCACCAGGGCGTCGCCCTCGTCCACCGGTAGGCCCTGGGGGCGCCGGCTGGCCCCGCTGGGGCCGACGACCCAGGCGGGCCGCAGGGCGTCGAGCAGGCGCTCCCGGCTCGGGCCTGCCATGCGCTGGTCGAGCGGGGCTACGGCGTGGCCGGCGTCCCAGGCGGCGCGCAGGGCGTTGACAAACCCCGGGCCGCCGGGGAGGTCGAGGGCAACCAGTTCAGGCATCGAGCAGCTCCATCGGGAGGCGGGCGTTCGCAGTGGCATGCACGGGCCTGCTCGCGGCCGGGGCTGCCATAGGGGCACGGCGAAGCGGCCCGCCCCGGTTGGCGCGGCCACGGCAGGGCAAGGGCCTCAGTCTGCCATGTCGGCCCGCTGCCGCCGGTAGGGTCGGCGGCGATGGTCCAGCAACGGCCGGTCGCTCACCCCTGGCTGCACGGCGCCCGGCCCCGCACTTTGCCCGCCTCGGCTGTACCCGTGCTGGTCGGCACCGGTGCCGCGCTGTCTTATGGCGCGGCAGTGTGGTGGCGGGCGGTGCTGGCCGGGGTGGTAGCGGTCGCGCTGCAGGTAGGCGTGAACTACGCCAACGACTACAGCGACGGGGTGAGGGGGACAGACGCCGCCCGGGTGGGACCGGCCCGGCTCGTCGCTTCCGGGCTCGCCAGCGCGGGGGCGGTGAGGTTGGCCGCCCTGGGCG
>JBOGGK010000332.1:0-4180 GCA_050744045.1 Acidimicrobiales bacterium
GGGCTCGGGAGCGTTGACCTTCGTCCCGCCCTGAGGCTCGGAAAGATCGGCCACCTCGGCCCCCTCCCTTGGCGCCCCCTCGTCGTCCTCTTGCCACCGGCGGGGCAGGCCGACGAGCGCCGGCGTAGCCGCGGCCGGCACCGCCTCCTCCGCCCGCTCCGCCGCCCCAGGGGAGCGCAGGATGGTACTGGGCAGAGCCTGGCCGCCCGCCTCGGCCACCCGGACCAGGTGCATGTCCAAAAGCTCCTTCACCGCCTTACAGCCCTCGAACTCCCCCAAGCCGCGGAGCTCGAGCACCTCGCTCACCGACCGACCGCCGCCGATGGCGGTCACCAAGTCCCACTGGGCCGGCTTCAGCACGACTGTGCCCTCGACGCTCGCTTCCAGGCTGAGGCCGCAGCTGACCGAGGGCACGGCGGCGGCTATGGCCGACCACTGGTTGAGCCGGTCCTCTGCCTGTTCCATGAGAGGGGCCACCTCTTCGGGCTCCATGGGGTTGACCGGTTCGGTGCCTGCGTGGAACTTGAAACTTCCCTCCTCGAGACGCAACAACCCGAACAGGGCGTCTACCGCCGTCCTCTGGCCACCGACGTCGAAGCCGGCCAAGCGGCCGCCATCGAACCAAACACTGCCGACGCCGCCGCCGGTGTCGACCCGCAGCTCACCGGTCTTGGCGGTGACGGACAGGAGCGCCAGGACGTCGGGGAGCGCAATTGTCTCGAGGGTACCTTCAAGCGACACAGCAACCTCCGGTTCCTATGGCGACTACTTCGGCAACTTCGGGGGAGAAGTTGAGGAAAGTGCACCCAGGGCCCCGTTCTCCGCCCTCTTGCGCAGCTCCCGCAGGACAGCCGCCGACATGACGTCCACCGGCGCTTCGCGCCCTGTCCACCGGCGCACCTGCCGGGCCGCTTGGTGGATCAACATGCCGAGGCCGTTACAGGTGTCTGCGCCTCGGCTGCGGGCCATCGCGAGCAGGGGTGTGACGGCCGGGGCGTAGACCAGGTCGGCCACGAGCTGGCCCGGGCCCAGGCGCTTCTCGTCGAGGTCGAACGGCAGCTCGCCGGGCCCAGCGCCGCGCGGCCTGGCCGAGCCGCCGGCGCCAGCGCCTCCCGCCACGGTGCCGGTGCCGGCCATGCCAACCGGTGTGGCGTTCACGACGAGATCGGCCTCCTCGACCGATCCCAACGTGCCGACGGCGGCCACCGGGCCGGCTAACTGCGCCGCGGCCAAGGCCATTTCCGGCTTCCGGGCGACCACCTCGACGCGCCGGGCACCGGCTTCCACCAATGACAGCACGACGGCCCGGGCCGCCCCGCCCGCCCCCAGGACGACGCAGCGCTTACCATCTGGCCGCCAGCCCTGCTCGGCCAAGGAGTCGATGAAACCGGGGCCGTCCGTGCTCTCGCCCACCAGTACCCCGGCCACGTTGGTCACGGTGTTGACCGCCCCCAGGCGCTCGGCCACCGGGCTCAGCCGGTCGCAGGCCCTGGCGGCCCCCGCCTTGTGGGGCATGGTCACTGACAGGCCCCGGATGCCGAGCGCGGCCATAGCGGCAAGGGCCGCCTCGCCCCGGCCCGCCGGGACCGGGAACGCCACGTAAACCCAGTCAAGGCCCAGCTCCACGAGGGCGGCGTTGTGCAGCACCGGCGAAAGTGAGTGGACCACTGGTTCCCCTATGACGCCGGCCACCACGGTGCTGGCGGCGGGCCAGGTCCCCAAGCTGCCGCCGGGCCTCGGCCCGTGGGCGCGGGGCCCGTCAATGCTCAGCACAGGTGGACGGCGCGGCACTGGTGCTGTAGCTGGCTGAACTGTGCCGGCGTCGAGGCGAAGCCCATTTTTCCATCGGGGTTGATCTCTACCCAATAGAGATAGTTCGTTTTCGGGGGGTGCATAGCGGCCTCGAGGGACGCGGCGCCGGGGTTGGAGATCGGGGTCGGTGGCAGGCCCTTGATCAGCCGGGTGTTGTAGGGGTTGGGGGTTTCCATGTTCACCGGCCCCCTGGGGTCGCCGAGGCCATAGAGTAGCGTCGAATCCGCCCCAAGGGGAATGCCGCGGGCCAGGCGGTTGTATATCACGCTGGCGATCGGGCCCCGGTCGGGCTCGAGCTTCGCCTCCCGTTCGATGATGGACGCCACGGTGACGACTTGGTACGGGGTGTAGTGGAGCTTCTTGGCGGCGGCGGCCAGCCCGAGCTGGGAAGCCTCGGCCCTGAACGTGTCGACCATCCACTGGACCAGCTCGTCGGCGCTCTCCCCCACGGGGACGTCGTAAGTGGCCGGGAAGAGCAAGCCTTCCAGCTTGCGGGTACCCGGCGGCTCGTAGACCGATGTGACCTGGCCGCCCGTGGCCGCGGCCCGGAACGCCTGGGCCGAGATCCCGACGTGCAGCCGGGCGACGGCAAACGCCATCTGGCGGATCGTGAACCCCTCGGGTATTACGAGCTTGCGAGCCAAGACGGCGGGACCGTTCTCCAGTTCCGAGATGACGGCGCTGTAGCTTTGGTTCGTGCGCAGGTGATAGGTGCCGGCGAGCAGGGGCCCGCCCCCTTCGAGCTTCAGGTACACCTCGAAGACGTCCGGCCCGTCGATGACGCCCACCTTGGCCAGCAAGTGGGCGATGTGCACGGTGGACGCGCCCTTGGGCACCTCAACCGTGACCCGCCGGCCGGGGTGCCCGGGCGGGTTGATCTCGCCGCTCACGTGGAAAAAGCCGACCGTTCCGGCCACTATCAGGACCGCCAGCAAGGCGAGGAACCCGATCAGTAGGCGCCGCCGGCGGCGGTGCCGCCGCGGCCGGGCAGGCGGTGGGGGACCTTCCTCGGTGTCGTCCCCGGGACCTTCCCCGAGGGGCTCGCCCCCAATATCTTCCCCGGTGTCGTCGAGGAAGGCTTCCCCGGGATCTTCGTCCCAGCCTTCCCCGGTGTACTCGAACTGCTCGGAAAGCACCAAGCCGTGGGGGTCGTACGAGTCGTCCCAGTTGAAGTTGCTGGCGGCATCGCCCTCCCAGTCGTAGGCACCAGCGGCTCCGGTCAGGTCTTGCCTCGCCTCTTTTGCCGTGCCCTCGCCGTCGTCGCCCACCGCGGCGGTCATCGGGTCAATGCTGGCGCCGGCGCTGGGGGCGGGCGCCGGCCTTCTCGCCCCACCCCGGCGGCTCCTCTGCCAGGGCCGGCCAGGTCCCGGGTGGGCGTCGCTGGCGGTCCAACCAGGTTTGCAAGATCGCCGTCGCCGCTACCTTGTCTACCAGCGCGCGGCGGGCGGGGGGACGCCGACCACCGGCAGCCAGGGCACGGCGGGCGATTACCGTGGTGTAGCGCTCGTCGCAGCACTCGACCGGTACCTCCAGCGCACCCCGCAGCTCCCTCACTTCGGCGTGCACGGCCGTCGCCGCCGGCCCCACCGCGCCGTTCAGTGAGAGCGGGAGCCCAACGACTACCAGGTTGGCGCCGGTCTCGCTGACCACGCCGGCCAAGCATCGGTGGTCCTCGGCGTGCGAGCATCCCCGGGTCAGGACCGACAGGGCGCTCGCCACCTGCCGGCCCTCGTCGGACACGGCCAGGCCGATGCGCCGGCTGCCGAGGTCGACCCCGAGGACCCGCCCGGTACCTGGGCTCCTAGCCGCCCCCCCTGCGGGCGTGCCCTCGCCCGCCGGCGCCTCTTTCCCCGCCTCGGGGCCGCCGGCTTCCCAGCTCATCGTGGCTCCGGTTCCGCTCGTGCCTGGCTCGTCGCCTCCTGGCCCGCCCCATCCTGGCGGGAGCCCCCTACGCCCGTCTGGCCGGTGACCGTCTGGGCGGTGCCGGTCTGGCCGGTGCCCGTCTCGCCGGTGCCGGCCTGGCTGGTGCCCGTCTGGCTGGTGGCGCCGGCGTGGTCGAGCCGCTCCCGGGCTGCCGCCAGGGCGTCGTCGAGGCGGGAGACGTCGCGCCCGCCGGCCATGGCCAGTTCGCGGTTGCGGCCCCCGCCGCCACCGCCGACAAGGCTGGCGGCGGCGGCCACCAGCTCGGGTGCCCCCAGCGGGTAACCCTTTGCGACCGCCGCCACCAGCGACACCTTGCCCCCCTCGGGGGAACCGCCGAGCACGACGGCTTGGACGCCGGCTTGGGCGAGCACCGCGGTCGCCAGCTCCCGCAGGCCGTCGGGGCTGGTGCCGTCCCGGCGGGCCACCACCGCGCCGTGGCTGGTCC
>JBOGGK010000333.1:0-1930 GCA_050744045.1 Acidimicrobiales bacterium
CTGAGCCAGGCGGCGAGGGAGTCGCCGCCCAGGTGGCGGTTGACGACGAGCCACGCACAGGCCCCCTCGGCGAGCCGCCCGAGCCAGACGGTAAGGAGCCCCTGGAGCGCGCCCTTGCCGATCCTGATCGGGGGGTTGGACCAGATGCCGGCGAAGCTGACCTCGGGAGGCACCTCGGCCGGCCCGGCCACCTTCACGTTGGCTAGCGCCAGTGCGCCGGCGTTCGCGGCCGCCAAGTGCAATGCCCGGGGATTGACGTCGACCGCCCAGACCGTCGCCCCCGGGGCCCTGCTGGCCAGGGCGCAGGCCACGGGGCCGTAGCCGCACCCGAGATCCAGCAGGTGGCCGGCCGGGGGCGGGAGGGCCGATTCCCGCAGGAGCACCAGCGTGCCTGGGTCGACCCGGGGCCGGGAGAACACTCCCCGGTCGGACAGCAGGCTCAAGTCCAGGTCGGGCAGGTGCAAGCGCACCGGGGAAGGCCGGGACGGGGCGGACGGCGAGGAGGAGAAGTAATGGTCGGCCATCCCCGGCCCGAGCCTAGCCGCTGGTGCCCTGGTCAGGGCCGGGGGCGGCCGCTTCCATCACTGTGGTGGCCCCGGGAGCGGGCCGGGCGGGCGGGCCGTTAAAATGTCGCCGATGGCTGGCTACCGGATCCGGACCTTCGGTGACCCCGTTCTCAAAAAACGTGCCCAGGAAGTCACCGAGATCGACGGGCGCGTCGCCAGCCTCGCCGCCGAGATGCACGTCACCTTGAAACAAGCCCAGGGTTTGGGGCTGGCCGCGCCCCAGGTGGGGGTGGGGCGCCGGCTCTTCGTCTACGAGATCGGCAACAGCGGCCCGAGGACCATGATCAACCCGGTCATCGTGGAGGCGGACGGCGAGTGGGAGCACGAGGAGGGGTGCCTGTCGGTGCCGGGCCTGTTCTTCCCCATCGCCCGGGCCAAGCGGGTGCACGTGAAGGCCTGGGACCTCGCCGGCCACGAGCTCTCCGTCGAGGCGGAGGAGCTGGAGGCCAAGCTCTACCAGCACGAAGTGGACCACCTCGAGGGGCACCTGCTGCTGGAGCTCCTCGACGAGGGCCGGCGCAAGGCCGCCATGAAGCAGCTGCGCCGTCGGGCGGAGATGGACCACGGCCAGAGAAACGCCGCCCAGAGGTGAGGCTCGCCTTTTTGGGCACGCCCCAAGTGGCGGCGGCCGCCCTGCGCCGGCTGGTGGCCGCGGGCCACGAAGTCGTGGTGGTCGTCACGAGGCCCGACACGAGGCGTGGCCGCGGCCCTCTCGTAGGCCCGAGCCCGGTCAAGGAGGCGGCAGTCGCGCTCGGGCTGCCGGTGGCGCACCGGGCGGCGGGCATCGTGGGCAGCGGGGCCGAGTTGGGGGTGGTCGTCGCCTACGGGCGGATGATAACGCCGGATGTGCTCGCCCAGGTGCCGATGGTGAACGTCCACTTTTCGCTGCTGCCCCGCTGGAGGGGGGCGGCACCAGTCGAAAGGGCCATCCTGGCTGGCGACGACCGCACCGGCGTGTGCCTCATGCAACTCGAGGCCGGCTTGGACACCGGGCCGGTCTTGGCCCGCCGCGAGGTCGTGGTCGGCCCCGAGGAAACCGCCGACGAGTTGCGCCGGCGGCTGGGCGGCCTGGGGGAGGAGCTGCTCGTGGAGACGCTCGCCGACGGGCTCCCCGCCCCCGTCCCCCAGGCGGGCGCGCCCACCTACGCAGAAAAGCTCAGTGCCGGCGATCGCCGCCTCGACTTCGGCCAACCGGCGCGGGCCTGCCACCGGGTGGTGAGGGTGGGGCGGGCGTGGACGACCTGGAGGGGAAAGCGCCTGCTGGTTCACCGGGCACGCTTGGCCCCCGAAGGCCTCGGCCTTTCCCCGGGGCAGATCCAGGGGAACGTGGTGGGGACCCGCGAGGGGGCCCTCGAGCTCACGGT
>JBOGGK010000334.1:0-4975 GCA_050744045.1 Acidimicrobiales bacterium
AGGTGAGCCAGATAGGCCAGCTGATCGAGCGCGAACCGGAGCGGATCGCCGAAATGCTGCGCTCCTGGCTCGAGGCCGAGGCCCCCGAGAGATGACGACGCCCGAAGAGGGCCGGGGACGGCCCGAAGTGAACCGGGGACGGCCTGAAGAGGGCCGCAGATGGTAAGCACTGCGTCGGAGCTGGGCGGTGCCCGCAAGGCGGCCCTGTTGCTCGTCTCGCTCGGCCACGAACGGGCGGCCCGCGTCCTCCAGGCCCTCAACGAGGAAGAGATCGAACGGGTGATGGCCGAGGTCGCCAACCTCCCGCCCGTGGACGAGCCCGTCGTCAACCAGGTGATGAACGAGTTCATCGCCCAGGCTCACCGCCAGGTCCGCATGCCCCAGGGTGGGATCGAAGTGGCCAAGGGGCTCCTGTCCCAGGCTCTCGGCAGCACGGCCAAGGCAGAAGCGGTCCTGTCACGAATAGGGGGGACGCCCGTTGGCTCCCATTTCCGGGCGCTCACCGCCCTCGACTCGTCGGTGGCGGCCTCGGTGCTCTCGCGCGAGCACCCCCAGACGATCGCGCTCGTGCTGTCCAAGCTCCCTCCAGAACGAGCCCTCGCCATGTTGCGCGACCTGCCCGAGTCGTTGCGGGGCGAGGTGGCCTACCGCATAGCGACCCTCAACCCGCCCGGGCCAGAGACCCTGAAGGCGGTCGAGGCTGGCCTCGAGCGCCGGATCCTGTCGGCGGCCACGAGCCAGCGCCTCCGCTCGGACAGTGACCCGGTCAAGCCCCTGGTCGAGATCTTGTCCCGGGCCGACGCCGACACCGAGCGGACGATCCTGGCCCGCCTCGACGAACTCGACCCTCCGCTCGCCCAGGACATCCGCCAACGGCTCTTCACTATCGAGGACCTGGTGAAGCTGGAAGACAAGGCCCTCCAGCTACTGCTGCGCCAGGTGGACACCAAGGATCTCGCCATGGGCCTGAAAGGGACCAGCGAGGACGTGAAAGGGCGCATCCTCGCCAACTTGTCCGAGCGGGCGGGCGAGAACCTTAAAGAGGAAATGGACCTCCTCGGCCCGCAACGGCTGAGCGACGTCGAAAAAGCCCGCAAGGAAGTGGTGAGGACCGTGCGCCAACTGGAGCAGGAAGGCTCGATCGTCCTGACGAGGAACACCGATGACTATATCGAGTGACCCGTTCACCCCTAGCGCCGGCGAGCCAACCACGGCCCTGCCCGGGCCGCTCGACATGAAGGCGGTGCTGCCAGAGCTGAGCTCGCCCCAGGAACGCTACGACCACGGCTTCCAGAGGGGGTACCTGGCGGGCTATGCCGAGGGCGAGCGGCAGGCCCGGGCCGAGAACGCCCACGAGCTCGACTCCCAAAAAGCTGCCGGGGCGGCCGCCCAGGCCCGCGCCAGCGCGCTGGTGAGCCAGCTGGCGAGTGCTACCGAAGGCTACATCGCCCAGTTCGGGCCCCGCGACGGGGCGCTCAGCGAACGGCTCGTAGCGGCTGCGTTCGCGCTGGCGGAGGCGGTAATCAACGCCGAAGTGCGCACCCGGCCCGACCTCGCCGTCGAGGTGGCCCGCTCGGTGCTAGCGCGACTGCCCACCGGGCCGGCTCTGGTCCGGGTCAACCCCGCAGACGAGCGCCTGGTGGGAGAGGCTGCCTCCGGCTTGGGCAGCGGCCAACAACACGTGAGAGTCGTCGCTGACCCCCGGGTCGGGCCCGGCGGGTGCATGGTCACTGCGGGGGCCAAGACCGCCGATGCCCGCATCGAAGAGGCGCTGGCGCGCGCCCGCGAGGCTTTCTGCTCGCCGCCGCAGCCGGCCGAGGACGCAGGCGAGGACCAGGAGGCGTTGCTTTGAGCGCCACTGCCTCACTCGGCCAACTCGGCCAACTCGGCCAACTCGGCCAACTCGGGCAACTCGGGCAAAGGGTCGAGTTCGCCCGGGCGGCGGCTCGCCCCCGCACTACGGGCCAGGTGCGCTCGGTCGTGGGCCTGAGCGTCACCGTCGACGGGGTCGAAGCGGCCATCGGCGAAGCGGTTTGCCTGGCACGCCCCGGCGGCGAGCTCGTGGCCGAGGTGGTGGCGATCGAAGAGGGCGGCCTGGTGTGCATGCCCTACGGGGACCTGGCCGGTATCCGCCCGGGCGCAACGGCTGAGAAAGCCCCCGGGCGCCTCGGGGTACCGGTCGGGGAGGCGCTGCGGGGACGGGTCGTAGACGCCCTCGGCCGCCCGATCGACGGAGGGCCCGAGCTGTCGGGGGCCAACGTCGCCCGGGTGGCGAGCACGGGGACTGCCCCGCACCCTCTGCGCCGGGCATTGATCGACAAGCCACTGCCCTTGGGCGTGAGGGCCATCGACGCCCTGCTGACCTGTGGTCGGGGCCAGCGGATGGGCATCTTCGCCGGCTCGGGCGTGGGTAAGTCCACTCTCCTGTCGATGGTGGCCAGGGGGACCGAAGCCGACATCTCGGTCATCGCCCTGGTGGGTGAACGGGGCCGTGAAGTAAGGGAAATGGTCGAGCACGACCTCGGCCCGGCGGGCCTCGCCCGCTCGGTGGTCGTGGTGGCGACCTCGGACGAGCCTGCCCTCATGCGCTTGCAGGCAGCACAAACTGCGACCCGTACCGCTGAGTGGTTCCGGGACCAGGGGTGCCATGTGGTGCTGATGATGGACAGCCTCACCCGCTTCTGCATGGCCCAGCGCGAAGTGGGCCTCGCCGCTGGCGAACCACCGGCGACCAGAGGCTACCCGCCTTCGGTCTTCTCGTTGCTGCCCCGGCTGCTCGAGCGCGCCGGCGCCGGTGAGCGAGGCAGCATAACCGGCCTTTACACGGTGCTGGTGGAGGCCGACGACATGAACGACCCCATCGCCGACTCGGCTCGTTCGATCCTCGACGGCCACGTGGTGCTTTCCCGGAAGTTGGCGACTTCTGGCCATTTCCCGAGCATCGACGTGTTGGAGTCCGTCTCCCGGGTCGCGCCCAGGGTGATGACCACTGAGCAGGTCGCCCAGGCGAAGGAGCTGCGCCAGCTCATGGCCGCCTACCGCGAGGCCAAGGACCTCATCGAGATCGGCGCCTACGTGAAAGGGGCCAACCCGACTGTGGACCGCGCTGTCCAGTTGAAGCCTGCCATCGACCATTTCCTGCGCCAGGACGCCTCCGCTGTCGCGCCCCTGGCGGAGAGCTTGGCCGCCCTCGCCACGGTGGTGGCGCCATGAAGCGCTACCAGTTTGAACTCGCCCCCGTGCTCAGAGCCCGGCGCCTGCAGGAAGGCCTGGCGAGATCCGAGCTGCAAAAGGCCAATCTGGCTGCCGCCGCTGCCGAACGGGCGGAGCACCAGAGCCTGGCCCACTACGACCAGCTGACCGGGAGCGAGGACGCCGAATGGCCTTGGCAGCGCGAGCGCTCGGTGCTTGCCGCCCAAGCGGTGGTCCAAGCCCGCCGCAGCCTGGCCGCCACCACGGCCGCCGTCGGTGCCGCCCTGGACGGGTACTTGGCCGCGGCCAAAGCGGTATCGGTGCTCGAGCACCTGGACGAGCGCCGCCGCGAGGAGCACGCCCTCGCCGCCAGCCACGAGCAGGCGACGCTAGTGGACGAACTTGTCACCTCACGCCACGCCCGGCGGCTCCTCCGGCGGGGAAAGGAAGGGCTCGGAGCGTGACCTACGTCGACGGGCTACCCGGCGTGCTCGCCGAGATCGGCCAGATCCAGTCCACTTTCTCATCCTTGCCGAGCAGCCCGGCGCCGGTCGGCTTCGAGGCGGTGTTGCAACAGATCTCTTCGCTGTCCGGGCTAGCCCCTCCTGGCTCGGCCGGCACGACGGCGCCAGCGACCGGCACGACGCCATCAGCAGGCGGCACGACGGGCGCCGCCGGCTACGGCTGGCCGCTGGAAGAGGGCGGGACCTTGGCCGCCACCGCACCGGCGCAGGAGGCCGCGCCAGGGGGTGTAGCGCCGCCCGGAGAGGGCCTGGGCGAGGCGGCCGCCTCGGCCGCCCGCAAGTGGTTGGGGGTGCCCTACCAGTGGGGCGGCACCGACCCCGCCCAGGGCGGCGTCGACTGCTCGGGGCTCGTCCAGGACGTCTACGCCAGCCTGGGCGTCGAGTTGCCAAGGACCTCAGAAGAGCAGGCCACCGTGGGGGTAGCGGTCCCCAGCCTGGCCGATGCCCAGCCGGGGGACCTGGTCTTCTTCCCGGGCTCCGACGGGACCGCGGCCTCGCCCGGCCACGTGGGCATCTACATCGGCGGCGGCGAGATGATCGACGCGCCCCACACCGGCACCGACGTGCGGGTGGAACCCGTCGGGGACCCGACGGCGATCCGGCGCGTCAGCGAGCTCCCCTCCACCAGCGCGCCCGCGACGTACGAAGGCGGCTTCGCCGGCGCCTCCCCGACCTACGAGAGCAGCCTCGCCGGCGCCTCCCCGACCTACGAGGGCAGCCTCACCGGCGCCTCCCCGACCTACGAGGGCAGCCTCGCCGGCGCCCCTGCCACCTACCAGGGCAACTTCGCCGGTGCGGCCGCCACCTACGGGGTGCCCGAGGCGCTCCTTGCCGCCGTCGCCAGCACCGAATCAGGCTTCGAGCCCGGAGCCGTCAGCAGCGCCGGGGCCGAAGGCCTCATGCAGCTCATGCCGGCCACGGCCTCGTCTCTCGGAGTCGACCCGTTCAACCCCGCTCAGGCGATCGACGGCGCCGCCAGGTTGCTGTCGTCGTACTACGACCATTACGGCTCCTGGCCGCTGGCGCTGGCGGCCTACAACGCCGGGCCCGGCGCCGTCGCACAGTACTCGGGGGTGCCCCCCTACCCAGAAACGGAGGCCTACGTGCAAAATGTCCTCAGCCGAGCCGGGATGGCGGCGCAATGACGACTGTCGCGCCAGTCAAAGTGGCCGCCAGCCCTCATAGCTCGCCCGCCGGCGCCAACCCCGGCGACGCCACTTTCGCCGGGGTCCTAGCCGTGGTCGCGGTCGGGGCAGCAC
>JBOGGK010000335.1:0-4199 GCA_050744045.1 Acidimicrobiales bacterium
ATCGAAGGGGCGGCCGAGGGCGACGTCGAGGATCCTCGGGAGGATGTGGTCCTCGTAGACGCTCACTCTGCCGTCGTTGAAGACATAGGTGGTGCCGCTACAGAGCCGCCTCGGCGACGGCGTTCAAGGTGGTCGATGGGCGAGAACAACGGGCAGCCCACCTGGTCGTCACGGCCGAGCGCCAGGTTGGAGATCACCGTCATCTCGCAATCCGGCTGCCCCTGCCACGCCGCTGCCAGCAGTGAGATGCCGTAGAACATCTCGACCGCTGGCCCGGTCACCCGGTTGCTGGCCAGCGCCACGATCACGAGGCAGTTGACCCCAGTGGCCAGGGGCCCGGTGAGCCGCAGGGGACCGGGGCGGTAGCGGTCGACGATGGCGCCTGCTCCCACCATGAGCAGTGGCAGAGCGACGACCCCCACTACCACCTCGAACCAGTTGACACCCGATGGACGAATCGTCCCGAGGAGTCCGACGGCCACGAGTGCCAAACCGACGACCACCCGGCTCAAGGTCCCTATCCGGCCGATGCCTCGCGAGCCGGACCGACCACCGAGCGCCGCCCTCTCGAATGGTCGTGACCAGTTCGGGGGTGCTGGTGGTGCCGAGCTCACCTTGACCTGGACGCTGCTGGGCGACTCTGCTCGCACGTGACGGATCCTCCTTGCTACTTCGCCCGCGCCACGAGGGCGGCGACGATCTGATCCTCGGTCGGCAGGTCGAGACGGCAGGCCAACCCTCCCTCGATGCAGCGGCCGGCGCCGTCACTGCCGTCGACCAAGAGGGTAGGCGAGGGGTACGCACCCTCGGCCTCTTCGATCTCTGCGCGTAGGTCGCACCGCACGAGAGCGTGACGCACGAGCGCGCGGAGTTGCCCCACCAGCGGACAGTCGGGAACGTGGAGGATCTGGATGCGCAAGGGGGCCGAACTCACGCCAGCGCGGCTCGGGCGAGACGCCGGGACGGCGACGGTCATCGGGGCGTCCGTGCACGATCGAACCAGCCGAGCTCAGAGCAGGTGGCTTGGCAGCGTTCGAATGCAGCACCCACGCTCAGGACCTCGCCGTCGGGGTGTTCGGCGAGCCAGCTCTCGGCAGAGGCGGATGAGGCGAAGAAGTGGCCGTGGTCACAGACCTGAGCGCGCAGGTCATCCACCAACTCAGCGCAATGGCGTTGGGAGACGACGGCGTCGACGGGACTGACGCTCACAAGGGTCGAGGGTTCGAGCTCGATTCGGATCGGCTGACCGGTGGCCGGACAGGTCGACTCGATGACCTCCGAGGTGTCGAGGATGGTGGCGAACAACAACGTGTCAGTGGCGCACCAGGTATAAAGGTCGCGGCCGCCGGTCGTGAAGTGATGCGCGGTGGGGCGCAAGGTGAGTCCCAGACCGACGAGCCGGCCGTCGTCGTCCCATTCGGTTCCGACCTCGCTGCGCAGCACCCGCTCGACGTATTTCACCGTGGAGTTTGCCGCTGACGCAATCTGACCGACGGACACGGGGTTGCCTTCGGCAATCAGGCGGACGATGGTCGGGATCAGCTCGAACCCCTCGAAGCTCTGGAAGAAGGTGGCATCGCTGGAGCTCGGGCGCTCGGTCATTGCGGGTCTCCTGGGTCGATGGCTTCGAGGAGTGGGCAGAGTCGTTTGTCCGGGGTGCGCTCGCAAGTGGCGACCAGCTGTCGAAGCGAGTCGCGCATGGCGCTGAGAGTGGCGATCTTGGCGTCGAGCTGGCCGAGCTTCTCGGCGGCCATCACTTTGGCGGCATCGCAGTTCTCGGGTCCGCCGGAGGCCAGGTGCAAAAGGGTCTCGACCTCCTCCAGGGAGAAGCCGAGCTGCTGAGCGCCCTTGACGAAACGGACGGTCCGCACGGCATCCTCGCCGTAGGCGCGATAGCCCGAGCCGGAGCGGTCAGGTTCCGGAAGCAGGCCCCGGCGCTCGTAGTAGCGGAGGGTTTGCACGTTCACGCCCGCCTCGGCGGCGACCTGGGAGGTGCGCATGTCCCCAGGGTAAACCCTGTACCTAGGTACCGAGTCAAGGCCTTATCCAAGTTGGGCGAGGGCGCGTCCCAGAACCTCCTCGGTGATCACGTCGTCTCGATGCGGCGGTTCTTCTCGCAGGCTGTGGAGATCCCCGATGATGCCGATCAGCTCCGCCCAGGGGTGGAAGCACTCCGAGGTCAGGCGCTCCCAGATGCGGGTGAAGCGATCGGCGACATCGAGACCGAAGGCGAAGAGGTTGGCTCGGCAGTGGGCGACGTCGCGTGAGGAGGGACCGACGCAGGCGCCCTGCCAGTCGACGATCCCGCTGACGACGCCTCGACGCCACAGCACGTTGCCCGGATGGAAGTCGCCATGGAGGAAGACCGCCGCCAAGTCGGGCGGTTGCCGGTGGTAGATCTCGATGGCGCGCTCCCAGATCCTCGGCCGTCGCGCCCACGGCGGTGGCTCCCAGTTCGACGGAGTGTCCGGCGCGAAGGCTGGAATGGCTCGGGGTGCGGGCAACTCCGCTGAGTGGATCCGTGGCAGCAGGTCGGCCAGAGAGTGCAGCCAGCGCTCCATGTCGGACGGCGACCAGTCGAGGCGACCGGGAAGGTACGTCATGAGAAGCGCCGGCACACCGGCGTCGTCTCCAGTCGGGTCCACCGCAAGCAGGCGCGGGGTCGCCACCTCGAGTTGTTCGACGAAGCAGAGGCTTCGCGCTTCGCGCGCTGCCAAGTCGGGCTCCTCGTCGTTGACCTCCGGGCGCACTTAGCGACGCAGCACGACCCGGCGCCGCTCACCTCCTCGAAGTTCGACCGAGACGAGGTGCACCGCCGAGGTGTGGGTGCCGAATATTCGATCAAGCTGCTGACCTGCGGTTTTCCGACAACCTCAGCGAGCGGTAGCACCAGCGGTAGGTATCGACGGAGCGTGGGTGGGACCGGTCGTCTCACCGCGCCATAATCCGTCGCACTTCGAAGTCGTGGTGCGGCGTCCTCCGAAGGAACATCCTGCTCAACGGGTCGGACGGCGTTCTCGGCACGCACAGGATGCTCCCGTTGCCGAACAGTCCCGAGTCCATGGGCTCATTCTCTCAGCCGGCCGCGTCAACCTTTCCACTCGCTGCGCTCCGGTGCGTTCCGGGCACCAGGACAGCCGGGAGAGCAGGTCGTTGGGTGGTTACGACGGCGACGATATCCACCCCGGACCAGGTCGATCGGCCTCGCGTAGCCACGAGCACTGTTGATGTTGCGGTGCAGACGCCGGTTGAGCGACGAAGCGTCCAACTCGTGGAGAGCTCCTGCGCCCGCGACAGCGTTCTCGCACAGGAAGGCCATGTCGTTCATGCAGCCGAGCACGCTGCGGTCGGCCGTCCTGGCGTACCGCAACGGCTCGCCAGGTTGGTCACCGAGAGTTCCCGGGCGCAGCCCCTCGGCGAGCAGCTCGCGTTCGACCAGTCCGATGACGAGGTCGTGGGTCGACCGTAGCTCCGCTGCCGGGAGATCCGGCTCGAAGATCGTGAACAAGCTTCCGGCATGGGTGAGCAAGAGACACTTGCGTCGGTCGAAGGCGAGGAGGTTCGCATACCAGTCGGCATCGTCATGATCCCGATCAGCCAGATCCTCGGGCCGGATCACGTCCAGGAGTTTCCTCGTGCAACGCACGATCACCAAGCGATCGTAGGTGCGACGGCCGCCGCCGGCGCGCCGTACGGCCGGGCGCTCTGGTCGAGGAGAAGCACGTGGGCGCCGCGTTGACATGACCGTCCTCCCGCTCTGGGATCGCTGAAGCGCGACACTTGACCCAACAAGGAGGTCCCATGGCTCCGATCGTTGCCAGCACCGAGGTCGCACGACCGGCGGGGGAGGCTTTCACCTACGTCATCGACCCCACCACGATGTCGGAGTGGCAGCAGGGCGTCCTCCGCGGCCAGCTCGACGGCGCTCCCACGCACGTCGGGTCCAGGTGCACGACGATCCGAAAGATCGGGGGTCGTGAGCGAGAGGTGGTCACCGAGATCACCGAGTACGACCCGCCGCGCCGGTGGGCTGACCGAGGCGTCAGCGGCCCGATCCGGGCGATCGTCGCGGTCAGCGTCGAGCCCCTCGCCGACGGCTCGCGATCGAGGGTGACGATCGACGTGGACTTCACCGGACACGGGATCGGAAGGCTCCTCGTCCCGCTCGTCGTCCGTCGGCAGGCCGCCAAGGAGATGCC
>JBOGGK010000336.1:0-4449 GCA_050744045.1 Acidimicrobiales bacterium
GCCATGTACCTGGCAAAAGCAGCCGGCGGTGGGGTGCGCTTCTACGACCCTGCCGAAGACCACTCGACGCTGCGGCGCCTCACCCTCGCCACCGAGCTACGCCGGGCGATGGAGCGCGAGGAGCTCGACCTCTGGTACCAGCCGGTCGTCGAACTGGGCACGGGTGAAGTCCTCGGGTGCGAGGCGCTGTTGCGGTGGAACCACCCCGAGTTCGGGCCGGTCTCGCCGCTCGAGTTCATACCGGTGGCGGAGAGCGCAGGTCTCATCGACCTACTGACGTGGTGGGTGCTCGCTAAGGCGCTGGCCCAGGTGAAGCCGTGGCGGGGCCTGGTACCGGGCCTCAGCGTGGCTGTCAACCTGTCGGCCCGCACCCTAGCCACCGGCGCGGTGCCGGACCAGGTGGCCCTGGCCCTCCGGGAGGCCGACATCCCCCCCGAAGCACTTACGCTCGAGCTCACCGAGTCCTGCATGATGAACGACCCGCGGACCTCCGAGAGGGCCATGCGCAACCTGAGAGACCTCGGCGTCGGGCTGTCCATAGACGACTACGGGACGGGCTTCTCCTCCCTCAGCCGCCTGAAGCACCTGCCCTTCAAGGAACTGAAGATCGACCGCTCCTTCGTGAAGGAGATGGTCAGGGACCGCGGCGACGAAGCGATCGTGCGCTCGACCATCGAGCTCGCCCGCAACCTCGGCCGTACCGTTACCGCCGAAGGGGTGGAGGACAAGGTGACCCTACAGCGGCTGGCCAACCTCGGTTGCCATGCCGCCCAGGGCTATTACCTGGCCAGGCCTCTGCCGGCGGCGGAGTGCGAGGCGTGGCTGACCTCTTCGGTGCGCTGGCCGAGCACGGTTGGGTCTGCACCGGCAGCTACGTCCGACGATGGCCGCCGGCGATAGGCACGCTCCTCCAGCAACTGCGCCGGCCGGAGGGCCGCGTAGCCGGCAGCGCGCGGGCCAGCGTGAGAGCGTGACCGCGGGGACGTCTAGCTGATCATGGATAGCCATTCGAACGGCAGCCGTTCAGACGGTGCCCAGCCCGACGTAGTTCTCCGCCAGGCTGGTGGCGGCGGCCTCGGAGGTGACGGTGTACCTGAGCTGAGCCAACTGGAGCTTACGCTCAAAATCGTTGGCGCCCTCGCTGCGGTGGAGCATCGAAGTCATCCACACGAAAAGTGCTCCGAACGCCAAACGCGGCGCAGGCAACGCTCGGAATAGGACCGGAGCAGCGTGCGCGAGCCGGTGGAGTAGAACTCCACCAACGCCTCGGCGAGGACCCTCACGTCGTGCAAGGCGAGGTTCAAGCCCTTGGCGCCGGTCGGTGGCACGATGTGGGCGGCGTCGCCCGCCAGGTAGAGGTCCCCGTACTGCATGGGTTCGAACACCAGGCTGCGCATGGCCGTAATGCCTTTTTCGAGCACCGGCCCTTCGGCCAGTTCCCAGCCCGGCAAGCCGAGGCGGGCTTGGAGCTGCTCCCAGATGCGCTCCTCGGGCCAGGCCGAGAGGTCCTCGGTGGGCCGGCACTGCACGTACAGCCGGCTGAGCTTGGGAGAGCGCATGCTGGCCAGCGCGAAACCGTTGTCGCTGTGGGCGTAGACGAGCTCGTCGCTGGACGGCGCCACGGCGGCGAGGATGCCGAGCCAGGCGTACGGGTAATCGCACGAATAGCTCCGTAGGGTGGTCGCCGGCACCGACCCCCTGCAGATCCCGTGCTAGCCGTCGCAACCCGCCACCATGTCGCAGCGCAGCTCCTCCCGGCGGCCGCCGTGGCGGAAAGAGATCGCCGGCGACCCCGACGTAAGCCCCGCCACCTCGACGTCTTCGACTTCGAAAAGCAGCGGCGCCCCCGACCCTAGGCGGGCGGCGATGAGGTCTTTCACTATCTCGGTCTGCCCGTAAACGACGATGCTGCGGCCACCGGTCAGCTCGGAGAGGGCGATCCGGTGGCGTTCTCCCTCGAACTGCAACGAGATCCCAGTGTGGACAATGCCCTCCTGCTTCAGCCGGTCGTCGACGGCGGCTTCTGCCAGCAGGTCCACGCTGCCCTGCTCGAGGACCCCGGCCCGCACGCGGTGCTCCACGTAATCGCGGCTGCGGCTCTCGAGGACCACCGATTCGATGCCGTGGCGTTCGAGCAGGCGGGCCAGGGTGAGGCCGGCGGGCCCGGCACCCACGATGCCGACTTGCGCCCTCATCACCGGGCCCTCATCACCGGGCCCTCATCCTGGGCCTCATCGCTCGAAGAGGGCGGCTTGGCCCTGGCCCACCCCGACGCACAAAGTCGCCAACCCGTAGCGGCCGCCCCGCCGGCGCAGTTCGTGGAGCAACGAGACGACCAGGCGGGTACCGCTCATCCCGAGCGGGTGGCCGAGCGCGATGGCCCCGCCGTTCACGTTGACAATCTCGCGTGGCAGGCCGAGCTCGCGCACGACGGCGAGGCTCTGGGAGGCGAACGCCTCGTTGAGCTCGACCAGGTCCATCTGAGAAATGTCGAGCCTGCTGCGGGCCAGGACCTTGCGCACGGCGGGGACGGGGCCGATGCCCATGACACGGGGGTCCACTCCTGCCACCGCGCTCGCGACGAAGGTGCCCAAGGGTGCTGCCTCGAGCTGGCGGGCCTTGGCCTCCGAAGCGACGACAACAGCGGCGGCGCCGTCGTTTATCCCCGACGAGTTGCCGGCGGTGACCGTGCCCCCCGCCCGGAAGGCGGGACGGAGGGCGGTGAGCTTCTCCAAGGTGGTGCCCGGGCGGGGGTGCTCGTCGTGGCCGACCTCGCCGACGGGGACGATCTCGTCCTTGAAGCGGCCGGCGTTGTCGGCCTCGGCCCACCGCCGTTGCGATTCGAGGGCGAAGCGGTCCTGCTCCTCACGCGAGACCTGGTAGCGCTCGGCCACGTTCTCGCCCGTCTCGCCCATCGACTCGAGGGGAAACCTGTCGGCCAGCCTGGGGTTGGCGAGACGCCAGCCGAGCGTGGTGTCGTAAAGGGGCCTGTCCCCGCGGGCGAAGCCCTTGGCCGGTTTCTCCAACACCAACGGCGCCCGGGACATCGACTCGACGCCCCCGGCAACGAAGAGCTCGCCTTCGCCGGCGATAACTGCGTGGCAGGCCGCCACGACGGCCGAGAGCCCCGAGGCGCACAGCCGGTTGAGGGTCACCCCGGGCACGCAGTAAGGCAGCCCGGCGAGAAGCGCTGCCATCCGGGCCACGTTGCGGTTGTCCTCCCCCGCCTGGTTGGCCGCGCCGAGGTAAACATCTTCGACCTCTTGGGGGGCGACCCCGGCGCGGGCGACAGCTTCTTTTATCACCAGCGCGGCGAGGTCGTCGGGGCGCTCGCCCGCCAGCGCACCGCCGTAGCGGCCGATCGGGGTGCGTACGGCCGATACCACCACCGCCTTGGTCATGCGGCCGCCCCCAAGACCTCCTCGCGCATCCAGGCGAGGAACCTGTCGCGGTCGCGGCTGATAGCGTCCCACGCGAGGTAAAAGTCGTTGTCCCGCTCGTAGTAGCCGAGCGAGTAGGAGGGCCGGGCACCACCGGGTGCCGGCGCCACCGCAGTGACCGCCCACGACGGCAACAAGATGGCACCCGGCCTTGGTGGGAGCTCGTCGACGATCTCTTCGACCGTCACCAACGAGCGCTGGGACGCCAGGACCGCCTCTTTTTGCACTCCTGTTATCCCCCAGAGCGCCACGTTGCCGCGCCGGTCGGCCTGTTGGGCGTGCACAATGGCCACGTCCGGCCGCAATGCCTGCACCGCGGCGAGCTTCTCCCCGGTGAAGGGGCATTCCACGGTAGCGACGGTGGGGGAGCGGGCCATGAGGTCGGTGCCCATGTAACCTCGCATCACCGCGAACGGTAGCGCAGAGGCGCCGGCCACGTACCGGTTAGTGAGCCCGGCATGGCTGTGCTCGTCGGTGGCGAGCGGCCCCGGCCAACCGTGCTCGATGGCATCACGCAGGCGGTGGAGCGAACCCACCCCGGGGTTCCCGCCCCAGGAAAAGATGAGCTTGCGAGCGCAGCCCATCCCTATCATCTGGTCGAAGACGAGGTCAGGCGTGAGGCGGGCAAGCGTCAGGTCGCGCCTGCCTTGGCGGATCACCTCGTGGGCGGCGGCAAAGGGGATCAAGTGGGTGAAGCCTTCCAGGGCTACGCAGTCCCCATCATGGACCAGGTCGGCCACCGCCGACTTCAGGTCCAGGATCTCGGCCATCTGAAGACCTCGGTCATTTGCGCTCG
This sequence comes from Acidimicrobiales bacterium, assembly GCA_050744045.1. Lineage (GTDB taxonomy): Bacteria > Actinomycetota > Acidimicrobiia > Acidimicrobiales > Palsa-688 > JBOGGK01. The sequence continues at coordinate 4,237 of JBOGGK010000336.1, forward strand.
CTGCCCTTCCATCCGGTGCACACAGGCTATATCATTCGTCCACGTAGCGAACCAGGCGTTCGCTCAGCGCACATCTGTCTACAGCACAGAAGAGGAGAGGCCAGTGCCCCAACCAAGTCATGAACGAGGGGGTCCGAAGAGGTCCGCTGGCGGGGCCAGCTCGCGGGCCGTCACCTCGCCGGAGGGGGCCCGCCCGCCGCCACCCCGCCCGCC
>JBOGGK010000337.1:0-2736 GCA_050744045.1 Acidimicrobiales bacterium
CTGGCCATGCGCCCAGGTGGGGCCATCCGGTATTAGCAGTGGTTTCCCGCTGTTATCCCGGTCTTCGGGACAGGTTCCTCACGTGTTACTCACCCGTTCGCCACTAGGCCTTCTCCGGTGTTGCCACCAGATGGGCCCCGTTCGACTTGCATGTGTGAAGCACGCCGCCAGCGTTCGTCCTGAGCCAGGATCAAACTCTCCATCGAGATCGTTGGCGCACCTTGCGGCGCACCTCAAACCTGATCAAGAGCGCCAGCCCTCCGCCAGGAGAGCTGGATTGGCACAAGACGGAAGTTGTTGTCCGTCTAATGCTTGACAAGATGGCGCCCCGGCTTTCGCCGGCGCACCCGCACTAGCTTTTGGCTTCCTCTGTTCCGTTTTCAAGGTCCACCGGTCGCGGGGGCACTCGTCTGCTTGGAGCAGGCGGCGGTGCCAACCGCTGACCCCCCCGCTCTAGACCCGAAGGCCCTTGCGAGGGCGCTGTCCGATGAAAAGCTCATCGGAGCGGCTTTTTAGCTTAACCCATCCTACGGCACTCGTCAACTTGGGCCCCGGGCGTCCCGGAAACCGCTCGATCCGTACCGCTGGTGCTCGCCGGGTTAGCGAGCAAAGCCATGATAGCGGAAAGCCGAGCGCCAGCGTCGCGGGGCGGAGGGCAGGGGCGCGAGCGGCGCGAGGCGTGGGGCGTGGGGCGGCGGGGAGGGAGGGCAGGGGCACGAGCGGCGCGAGGCGTGGGGAGCAGAGGGGCACGATGGGCGAGCCCGACCGGCGAGGCGAAGGACCGCCACCGCGGTAAGGAAGGGGGCCATCACTCTGGGCGCACGCGAGGCGGGACGGACAGGCCGGGCGCTCAACCGGTTGACGCCAAGGCACTGGCCCCCTAGAGTGTGGTCTAGACCAAAGTTGGTCGTCCAGCCAGCGGGCCCACTCCAGGCGTCGTTAGCCGGCCCCAGCCCAGGGGCCCCCGGCACTCGCCCTATCGGTGGCCGCTGGCGCTGGCGGTCGGCGAGGGGGAACAGGAGGAGGCTGTGTTGACACATTGCATAAGACGGTTGGCCGTAGGTTCGGTGGCCGGACTGGTGGGGGCCCTTCTCGGAGCCGTGCCCGCCTCGGCGGCGCCCGGGCTTCACCACGGGCCGCCCAACTTCCCGCGCGGTCCGCAGGTGCAGAAAGCCGAGATGGGCTTTTTCGAGCAGTGGGGCATCTACTCAACCCCGCCTTTCGACTTGTCCAGCGCCGACGACGAGGGCGAGGTCGCCGACCTCACCGACCTCGACTACGCGTTCGGGGGCGCCATTCCCGAGTCCGGCGCTTCGGACAACTCGGGTAGCGTCCTGGCCGTGCCGGCGGCCCCCGTCCAAGAGGACCCCAGCCAACCCGGCTACAACCCGGTCGTCTGCACCAGCATCGACGCCTGGGCCGACTACCAGACCCCTGGTGCCGGGCAGGTGACCGACACCAACGGCAACCCCGAACCGCCGGTCGACAGCCCCCTTGCCGGGAACTTCGAGCAGCTGGCACTGCTGAAAGAGAAGTACCCCGACCTGAAGGTGATGATGTCGCTCGGGGGCTTCAACGGCTCGGCCTTCTTCTCGGCAGCGGCGTCGACGCCCGAGGCGCGGAAGACCTTCGTGTCGTCGTGCATCAAGATGTTCATCGAGGGCGACTCGGGCTACGCGGGCGGGCCCAACTCCGACCAGGGGCTGCCGATAACGTCCTCGTCGCAGACGCCCATCGTCCCTGCCGGCACCTTTGCCGGCCTGTTCAACGGCTTTGACATCGACTGGGAGTACCCTTGCGGCAACGGCGTCAACAACGGGGCCACTGGCAACATTTGCGACTACAACGGGGCCAATGACCGAGAGGACCTGGTCCTGCTCATGCAGGAGTTCCGCCAACAGCTCGACGCCTTGAGCCGCACCACGCACCAGCGGTACACGCTGACGACCGAGATGCCTGCCGGCACGCAGAACGCCGTCAACGAGGACCCGGCCGGCCTCGCCCGTTACGTGAACGACGAAGTGGTCATGGATTACGACTTCCAGGGACCGTGGGAACCGACCGGGCCCACGAACTTCGACTCCAACTTGTTCACCTCGCCCGACGCTCCGACCGCCAACGCCGAGCCGGTGATCAGCGTCGCCAGCACCGTCCAGTACTACGAGAGCCATGGAGTGCCGCCTTCGCAGCTCGTCGTGGGCATGCCCTACTACGGGCACGGCTGGCAGGGCGTCCCGAGCACGGGCAACGGCCTCTATCAGCCGGCGACCGGGCCGGCGAGCGTCGGTAACGGCTTGGACGAAGCACCCGGCACGGCCGACTACAACGAGATCCTCAACTACATGGCCAGCAATCCCAGCTATCACTGGTACTTCGATCCCTGGACCGGTTCCACCTGGGTCTACAGCGCGAGCGACAACGGCGGCACCTTCTGGTCGATCGAAAACCCCCAGGAGGTCTTCGAGAAGGCGCTCTACATAGACGCCAAGGGCCTTGCCGGGGCATCGATGTGGGACCTCGCCGGCGATTACGACAACCAGTTGACGAGCGCCCTGACCGTCGGCCTGGCCCAGGGCTTGCAAGCAGGCTTCGGATCGCCTCATGGCCCGGGTGGGCCCCCCTTCGGCGCTCCCGGCCCACTGGGAGGCTCCCCGGGCCACTAGAGCCCGCCATCACCGGGCCACGCCACCGGCCACGCCCGCGTTCAGTAACTCGGCGCTCGCTGTAGCGGTCGCC
>JBOGGK010000338.1:0-4470 GCA_050744045.1 Acidimicrobiales bacterium
GCTCACCCCTGGCGCGTGCGCTCGCCCGCCGCCACGGCCTCAACCTCGCCGCCGTGGCAGGCTCAGGGCCGGGCGGCCGGATAGTCCGTGCCGACATCGAAAATGCGGTTGCCGGCCGGGGTTTGCCCCTGGCGGCCGGCGGGGGACCAAGCGCGGCCGGCGGAGCGTTTCAGCCCCCGCCCACTCCCTCGGCTGGCGACGACGTGGAGGAGGTCCCGCTGAGCACGGTACGGCGGCTCACAGCCGAGCGGCTCACCCAGAGCGCCCAAGCGCCGCACTTCTACCTGACGAGGGCCATCGACGCCGGGCCGCTCCTCGCCTTCCGCGCCGAAGCCAACCGCCACCTGCCCGATGGAGCCGCCAAGGTCACGGTCACCGACCTGCTGGTCAAAGCCTGCGCCCAGGTACTGCGCGCTCACCCCGAGGTGAACGCCTCATGGGGTGGGGACAAGCTCCTGCGCCACCGCCATATCCATATCGGGGTAGCGGTGGCTGTACCAGACGGGCTGGTCGTCCCGGTCGTCCACGACGTGGGCAGCAAGACCCTCACCCAACTCGCGGCCGAGTCCCACGCCCTCGCCGACCGGGCGCGCCACGGGAAGCTGTCCCTCGAGGACCTCAGCGGTGGCACGTTCACCATCAGTAACCTCGGGATGTACGGCATCGACCACTTCACCGCCATAATCAACCCGCCCCAGGCCGCCATCTTGGCCGTCGGTGCCGCCCGTACCGAGCCCGTGGTGCGCGACGGCGAGGTCGTTGTCGGGACCACCATGAAGGCAACCCTGTCCATCGACCACCGGGTGCTCGACGGCGCCACGGCCGCCATCTTCCTGGCCGACCTGAGCAACATGCTCCAGAACCCGCTCCGCATGGTCGTGTAGGCGCCGAGCGGGGCCAAGGCGTGTTGCGCCGGCGCCTGGACCGCGGTGCTATGGACCGGCGACCAGTCGCTCCCGCTGTGGCACGACCGTGAAGCTGGGGTCTTCCGACGCAGCGACGCCGGCGAGGAAGATCCCGAACCGCGCACATGCCGACCCGGCGAACATAGCCAAACCCGCTCCGATCGCGGCCGGACGGGACCGCCTCCCGAGCACGCCGCCGACCAGCGCGCCCGCTCCGCCGAGCACCCGGGCGGCCATCATCAGCCCCCCCGGCCGGCCCAAGCGCAGCGGTTCACCCGCCTTGCCAAGGCGCCGCTCCATCCGGATCTCAGACACCAGTTCGAGCGTGGTCCCGAGCGCCGCGAACCACCGGGCGGGCCCCGCCTCGGCGACGGGCACCATCGCCATGGCGAGGCCCCCCGAAGAAGATGCAGACGACCCAGCAAAGACGAACGGGAGCTCGCGGTGCGCCTCGTGCCAGGTAGGCACTGCCGTGTCAGCAAGAAGGACCGCCGTGTAGGTAGCTAGGGCGGGCGCCAAGCCTGCAGTCCCGAACCCGGCAACGTTGCCAGCCGTCCCCAGCTGCACGGCCCAACCGTCTGGCTTTCCATCCCGAGCCGCCACTTCGCTCACGGCGGCAAGCCCGGCGAGGGGCCCGTAGGCGGCGAAGAGCCACGACCCCACGCTCATCGGCGACGTCGGGCGGAAGACCCTGAGCATGTTGAGGAACCGGCTGGGACGGCCGAGATCCTCGATGAGCGCCACGAGCGACCCCCCGAAGGCAGCACCCGCCGCCAGACGGCCCGCCCGCCGCAGCAGGGGCCGGCCGGTGAGCTCGCCGGCGACGGCCAGGAGCGAAGAACCGGCGGCGAGGCCGCCCAAGAAGAAGTACCCGGCGATGTTGTACGCCTTCCAGCTCGGGGGCTGGAGCACGGGCCGCCCGTAGTAGGAGCGGAAGTCTGCTCGGGGCACCATCGGCCGCTCGCCCCGGTGTTCGCCCCGCCGCCGCCTGCTACGGGTGCCGCCGGGCCCGTCGGAAGATGGGTGAACGACGCTCATCGCCGCCCCGCCGCCAGCACGGCCACGACGGCGGACACCAACAGGGCCCCCCCCGCCGCCGCCGCGTGGCGGTACATCGAGGGCAAGTCGCGTGTGGTAACGACCGGGTCGGGTGGGAGCCCATAGACCTCGGGCTCGTCGAGGAGCAAGAAGAACGCCCCGGCCCCACCGACCCCGTCGTCGGGGCTCTCGCCGTACAGGCGAGCCGAGGCAAGCCCGCGTTCGTGCAGCTCGGCGAGGCGCCGGGCGGCCCGCTCCCGTAGCTCGTCGAGCTCTCCGAACTGGATCGACTGCGTCGGGCATGCCTTGGCGCACGCCGGCTCGAGGCCGTCGCGCAAGCGGTCGTAGCACAGGGTGCACTTCCACGCCCGCCCGTCGCCGGGCCGCTGGGCGATCACGCCGTACGGGCAGGCAGGCACGCAGTAGCCGCACCCGTTGCACACGTCCTCTTGGACGACCACGCTCCCGAACTCGCTCCGGAAGATAGCACCCGTCGGGCAGACGTCGAGGCAGGCCGCGTGCGTGCAGTGCTTACAGACGTCCGATGACATCAGCCAAGCAAGCCCGTCGGTCTCACCGCCGCCGACCGCTGCCCCGCTCGCCGCCGCCCCCATCCCTGCCCCGCCCGGCGCTGCTCCGACCCCAGCCCCGTTCGCCGAGAGGGAAACCTTTTTTTCGACGAAGGCGACGTGGCGCCAAGTCGAGGCGGACAACCCTCCGGTGTTGTCGTAGGAGAGCCCGAGGAGCTTGATGCCGTCCTCGGGCACGCCATTCCATTCCTTGCACGCCACTTCGCACGCCTTGCAGCCAATGCAGACGCTGGTGTCGGTGAAAAAACCGACGCGGGCAGGATGGTCTCGCCACCCAGCGTCGGCCGCGACGTCGGCGAGCGGCCCTGCGAGCCGGTTAGCCACTCTCGCCACCAACCCCGCCAGTGCCATTCCCCCCCGTGCCATCCCCCCCAGTGCCGTCGCTCTCCCGGGTCACGGCCCCAGGGTGGGCGGAGCCACGGCGCGGGTCGGGCCGGACGCGCCCCCCCGCCGCCTCGTCATCGGTGGCCTGGCCTATCCCGGCCCGCCGGCAGTAGTCCTCGACCAGGGCCCGCAGCGCCGGGCCACGTGGTCTTCGCCCCGGCCGGATGTCGCAGGTCGCCGCCTTGTCCTCCTGGATGCTCACGTTGGGGTCGACGACAGCGGAAAGGAGGTCGTTCGCCGAGTCGCCCGTCGACAGGCCGTTGGGCCCCCAGTGGAACGGGAGGCCGATCTGATGGACCGTGCGGCCTCCTACGCGAAGGGGGCGGATCCGCTCGGTGACGAGGACCCGCGCCTCGACCGCGGCCCGGGCGGTGATGACCGTCGCCCAGCCGAGGTGCTCGAGGCCGCGCTCGGCGGCGAGCTCGGGCGAGACCTCGCAAAAGAACTCGGGTTGGAGCTCGGAGAGGTACGGCAGCGTCCGGCTCATCGCGCCGGCGGTGTGGTGCTCGGTGAGCCGGTAGGTGGTGAACACGTACGGGAAGACCGCGCTCTGCTCGGGGTGGTAGTGGTTGGCCTCCCCCGGGTACCCCCGGCGGGCCGGGTTGTGCGCCACGCCGTAGACCGAGCTGCCCACGGGTGACTCGACCGGCTCGTAGTGGGCCGGCAGCGGCCCGTCCTGGAGCCCCGAGCCCACGTAGAGCGCACCCTTCCCGTCGGCCTCCATGATGAAAGCGTCGGTACCGGCGAGCGCGTGCTCGGCCCGCGCGCCCTCGGGCGGGGTGTAACCGGGGGGCTTGGCCACCTCGAAGTCAGGCACGTCGTGGCCGGTCCAACGCTGGGCCGCCTCGTCCCACCACACGTACGCCTTGCGCTCGCTCCAGGGCCGCCCGTCAGGATCGGCCGAGGCCCGGTTGTAGAGGACCCGCCGGTTGGACGGCCAGGCCCATCCCCATTCGGGCGCCACCCAGGACTGCTCGGTCCACGGCCGGCGCCGCGCCACCTGGTTGACGCCGCCGGCATAGCAGCCGCAGTAGATCCAACACCCGCACTTCGTCGAACCGTCGGCGGCCAGCTCGGTGTAGGAGCTGAGCGCCTTGCCGTCAGGGCCGGACCCGTTGACCTCGGCGAGCACGGCCTCGACGTCGGGCTCGTGGTCGCGGCCCACGGTCGGGTAGTCCCAGGTGAGCTCGAGCACCGGGCGGTCCATCTCGTCGGCGGACCCGGCGAGCTTTTCGCGGATCTTCCTGCCCAGGTGGTAGTAAAACCACAGCTCGCTCCGCGCGTCCCCCGGAGGGTCGACCGCCTGGTAGCGCCACTGCAACAACCGCTGGGTGTTGGTGAAGCTCCCCGCCTTCTCGGTGTGCGCAGCCGCCGGCATCAAGAACACCTCGGTCGGTATCTCCTTGGTGCGGAGCTCGCCGGTCTCGATCTCGGGCCCGTCGAGCCAGAACGTGGCCGGTTCGATCGCCATCAGGTCCCTTACGACGAGCCAGTCGAGGTGGGCGAGCCCGAGCCGCTGCATCTTGCCGTTGGCGGAGCCGACGGACGGGTTC
>JBOGGK010000339.1:0-3829 GCA_050744045.1 Acidimicrobiales bacterium
CCGTAAAACTCGCCCACCTCGGAAGCGCCTAGGGACGCTTGCGCGCTGTCGCTAGGAGGTACTCCCAATCCATAACCGTGGCTCCAGTCCCTCGGTCATGGCGACGGGCCAGCTTGGCCAGGTCACGGTCCAACGCAGCGGCCCGGTCGGCGTCGTCACCGATCGCCCGGTAGGCGGCGACCGTCGGGCCGTAACGTGCCTTGAAATAGTCGCGGAACTCCTCGGGAGAGGAGAACCGGTCCACGGTCACCGTGTCCCGGCAGGTCTTCACCTCCTCAACCTTGTCACTGAGCAACCCGAGCAGGTGGCCTTCCAAGCCCCACAGAATGGGCGGCTGTGCTCCTCGCGGCGGCGGCGAATAGGACTTCATTATGGCGAACATGTCGCCGATGAAACCTTCAGGTGTCCAGCTGGCCAAACCCACGGTGCCTCCAGGCCGGCATACCCGCAACATCTCGTCTGCGCAGAGCTGATGGCGCGGGGCGAACATGACGCCCACGCAGGAGACCACCACGTCGAACTCGCTGTCGCTGAACGGCAAGGCCTCTGCGTCGGCCTCGCGCCACTCAAGGGTCACGCCGAGCTGGGCAGCCTGCCCACGGCCCGCCTCCAACAGCTCCGGGGTGATATCGCAGGCGACGACGTTGGCGCCGGCCAACGCCGCGGGGATCGCGGCGTTCCCCGCTCCCGCCGCCACGTCGAGCACACGGGTCCCGCGTTCGACCCCACACGCTTCTACCAACGTCCTCCCCAGGTCGGGGATGACCTCGGCCGCAACTCTGGCGTAGTCGCCCAGGGCCCACATGGCGCGGTGCCTCGCCTTCAGGGCACGGTCAGCATCGATGGCTTCGGCCAAGACAGTCATGTCGGTCGCCTCTCTCCCTCGTTATCGGTTCCGAGCAGCCTCCGGGCGACCCTCAGGCTGGGTCGCTCGCCCGAGGCGGCGGGGGCCTGTGTGGCCCCAAGAGGACAAGGTAAGGGAAGCGGCCACGCCCGTCTAGTACAAGATCTGTACCTAGGGACGCTGCTCAGGTAGGTTCTCTGCGTGGGGTCGTCCTACCATCAGTTCTGCCCGGTTTCCAAGGCTATGGAGCTGCTCGACGAGCGCTGGACGATGCTCGTGGTCCGGGAGCTCGTAACCGGCGGCCAGAGGTTCAATGACTTACGGCGCGGCCTCCCGAAGATGTCACCCTCGCTGCTGTCCAAGCGGCTCAGCGAGCTGGCGCGCGCCGGTGTCATCGACCGGCGTGTCGATGGGAACGAAGTGCAGTACGTCCTCACCCCCGCCGGGCAGGAGCTCCGGCCCGTGGTCGAAGCTCTCGGCGCGTGGGGTGCCCGCTGGATCGGGCACCTCGGCAAAGAGGACCTCGACCCGAGCCTTCTGTTGTGGGACATGCACCGCAACGTCGACCACAGCGCGGCACCCAAGGTCCGGACGGTTGTGCACTTCCAGTTCTCTGACGTGCCCGCCCGGTCGCGACGCTGGTGGCTCGTGATAACCCCCGATGACGTCGACGTGTGCGACACAGACCCCGGGTACGACGTCAGCGTGACCGTCATCGGCAGCCTCAGTTGCATGACCCAGATCTGGCGAGGCGACCTCAGCTGGCCCGACGCGCTGCGCGCGGGCACCGTCGTCCTACATGGCCCCAGCGCCCTGTGCCGGGCCCTACCCCACTGGTTCACATCGTCGAGGTTCGCCTCCATAACGCGGGCACCTCAGTACTTGCCAGCGCCGAACGACACGGGTTCGTGGCGTTCTATGACCTAGCGCTGGCTCGAGACGCTCGTCCCGATAGCGAATGGATAGCTTGAGCGGAGTGCGACCATTCCGTTTCGGCTATCAGGTCCGAACCGACAGCGCGGAGGGACTTCGCCGACACGTGCACGCGGCCGAGGCGGCCGACTTCGGAGCGGTCTGCACGTACGACCACCTCGGAAGATGCCTCGCGGCGCTCGAGCCGCTAGCGTCCGCGGCCGCGTGGACCGAGCAGGTCCGGCTCTGCCCGCTCGTGCTCAACAACGACTTCCACCATCCCGGGCTCTTGGCACAACGCATCGTCACGCTGGACCGGCTCTCGGGCAGACGCCTCCAGGTGGGGATCGGGGCCGGGCACGCTCTCCCCGAGTACGAGGCCGCCGGCATCGCCTTCGAGCCCCCGGCGCTACGCAAATGCCGACTCGCCGAGTCGGTCGAGATCCTGCGTCGCCTCCTCGACGGCGAGCGGGTCGACCATCACGGCGAGCACTACGACCTGGCCGGCCTCGCCACGACCGAGCCAGTACAGGATCATGTGCCGATCCTGGTAGGGGTGAACGGCCGGGCTGCGCTCGCCCACGCCGTCCGCAATGCCTTGCACCAAGATCCCCGGTCTAGACGTCGACGACGCGCTCTACACCCCTTTTCTAGCCCTCGGGGCCCACGACAAGATCGCAGAGCACCTCCTCGCTTCCCGAAGACGTTGGGGGATCCCCTACTACGTGGTGCGAGACATCGAGAACTTCGCCCCGGTCATCGACGCTCCGCCACGAGGACTCGCTGCGAAGTCGCGTCGTAACCTGAGCAGGACAGATAAGCCAAGCAATCACCCGCCGGCCGTTGGCAACCCGTAAGGTCGTGGGTAACCCCCAAAGGAGACAGCATGGAACGTCAACCCAGACAGCCGACCCGCAAAGGCTCCGCCGAGTGGTTCACCGGAGACGTGTGGATTGACCCAGTCGCCCAAGGAGGGCCACCCTCGAAGCTCAACATCGGTGCCGTGCACTTCGCACCCGGGGCACGCACCGCCTGGCACTCGCACAACGGAGGCCAAACCCTCTATGTAACCGAAGGCCGGGGCTTGGTCCAATCCCGCGGCGCGCCCGCCGTCGAGATCCGGCCAGGTGACGTCACTTATACCCCTGACGGGGAAGAGCACTGGCATGGCGCCACTCCCGAACATTTCCTGACCCACTTGTCGATCACTGGAGGCCCGCCGGACTGGGGTGCCCACGTCACCGACGCTGAGTACCAAAGCCCCCGGTCGCGCTGACCATCAACAGGAGGCACAGGTAGCGGCGCCAGGGCAACCAGCTCGGTGGACAGCCCGGCGCGCGGGCAGCTAGGCAAAACGGGCCCCCCTTTCCGCTTCGTCGCCGGCCGCGACCACATCGGCGGCGATCGCGATGGCCCCCACCCGGGCCAGGTGCCCGCCGGCGACAGGTCCCTGCGATCACGGCCGCGCCCGGGAGGCTGAGGCCGCCGCGGTCTTCGACTACCGTGACCCCGCTACCTCGGGGCCGGCGAGGGAGGTCCGGCGCCCGGCGTAAGCGTCATCAGTCCCGTTCGTCAGCCTCGGTCAGGTACTCCCAGTCGACGTGGTCGCGGCGCTCGATAACGACCGGGCACTGCCGGGCCTTCGACAGCTCGCGAGCGTGGTCCTCGGCAGCTTCGTCCCCGTCGAGTTGGCAGGTCTCGATCTCTACTTCGCCCGGCTGGGAGAAACGGTAGAGACCCTTGGGCGGTGTCGTGTCCGACATATCAAGGATGCTACCGGGGCCGACCGCGAGCCGGCGCTTCGGCCCCGACCGCCTGGCCCAGCTTGCCGGGAGGGCGTCCCCGCTGCAGTGGCAGGGCCCAGCGTGGCAGTCCCGCCTTCGGCTTCCCTGTCGCTCACCACGACGGTCCTCAGCCAACTCAGCACAGGGTGGTTTGGCGCCCGCCCCCGTAGGCCGGCGCCGGAGGCGGACGGCTTTCTGCTTTTATGCACGCAGTGCCCGGCCCCGTAGCGGCCGGCCCCGTAGCCGCCGGCCCCGTAGCCGCCGGCTCGGCCCCCTAGCCGCCGGCCCC
>JBOGGK010000340.1:0-1855 GCA_050744045.1 Acidimicrobiales bacterium
ACGACCGGGCCGCCCCGGAACAGGTTGAGCATGTGGAGGTTGTCCTGGTACTCCGAGTGGATCGACCACTTGGAGTGCGGGGTGAGGTACCGGGCGACGAGTTGGCGATCACCGAAGTCGGCACGGCGCTGGTCGCCGAAAGTCTCGGCGATCCCGAGCGGCGGACGGTAGGTGGGCAGGCCCTCGCCCAGCTCGGCCATCCAGTCGTGGTCCAAGAAGAAGTGTTGGCGCCCGGTCAAGGTGTGCCAGGGCTTCAACCGCTCGACGTTGACGGTGAAGGGGGCGTAACGCCGCCGCTCGGATTCGGCCCCGGACCATTCGGGAGAGGCGATGACCGCGCGTGGCTGGGTCACAGTATCGGCGAAGGTGATGCGGTCGCCGGCACGCTCGTGGGCGAGGTCGGCCAGCCTCACGCCGGTGCGCTCCTCGAGTTTCTCGAACCCGGCCACCGCCAGACGGCCGTTGGTCGTTCCCGACAGGGCGAGGATCGCCTCGCAGAACAGGTCGTCGCGGTCGATCCGCGGCCGACCGTCGGCCGCGCCCCCCCGGATCGTGCCGTTGCGGGTGGCCAGCCAGGGGACCTCGGTCCCGATTGGCATGACGACCCCCTTGGTCGTAGCTCCGGCCTCGTCGATGAGGGGACCGAGCGCCCGCCACCGCTCTGCGAGGTGGGGGTAGTCGCGCTCGACCACCACGAGGCGCGCCATCGTCACGCCGGGGACCGGGTCGCACTCCCCGGCCGCCCAGTCGAGGGCCCGACCTCCCGGTTGGGCGCACTCGTCGGGCGTGTCGTGGGCGAGCGGGACGGCCATCGCGTCGCGGCGAACCCCGAGGCGACCCTCGGCCAGGCGGGAGAACTCGGTGGCGAGGTCGCTGAAGATGTCGAAGTCGCTGCGGGCCTGCCACGGCGGGGCGATCGCGGGGTTGAAGGAGTGCACGAAGGGATGCATGTCGGTCGAGGACAGGTCGTGCTTCTCGTACCACGTCGCCGTCGGCAGCACCACGTCGGCGTAGATGCCGGTCGAGACCATCCGAAAGTCGATGTCGACCAGCAGGTCGAGCTTGCCGACCGGCGCTTCGGCGCGCCAGGCGACCTCGGTCGGTCGGACGTCGGGCGGGCACTCCTCCGCCGCCACGGCGTTGTCGGCCCCGAGCAGGTGGCGCAGGAAGTACTCGTGGCCCTTGCCCGAGGAGCCGAGCAAGTTGGAGCGCCACACGGTCAGCACACGGGGGAAGTTGGCCGGGTCGTCGGGGTCGGCGGCGGCGAAGCGCAGCCGACCCGCTTGGAGCTCGGAGACGACGTGGTCTGGGACGCTTCGCCCCGCGGCCTCGGCCTCGTCGGCGAGGTCCAGCGGATTGCGGTCGAAGGCCGGGTGCGACGCCAGCCAGCCGAGGCGCGTCGCGTAGGCGTTCAGGTCCGCCACCGAGCGGCCTGCGAAGCGCCCGTCGCCGAGCGGGGAGGAAAGGGTGTCGGCCCGGGCTCCCTCGTAGCGCCACTGGTCGCTGACCAGGTACCAGTAGGGGGTGGCGGGCATGTGCCGGGTCGGACGGGCCCAGTCGTAGGCGAAGGCCAGGGTGAACCAGCCGGTCAAGGGGCGGACCTTCTCCTGGCCCACGTAGTGGGCCCAGCCGCCGCCGTTCACTCCCTCGCAGCCGCCCAGCATGAGGAGGGAGAGGAACGTCCGGTAGATCTGGTCGGAGTGGAACCAGTGATTGGTGCCCGCTCCCATGGCGATCATCGACCGCCCGCCGGAGACCTCGGCGTTGCGGGCGAACTCCCGGGCCACCCGAGTGCAGGCGGTGGCGGGCATGTGCCGGGTCGGACGGGCCCAGTCGTAGGCGAAGGCCAGGGTGA
>JBOGGK010000341.1:0-7666 GCA_050744045.1 Acidimicrobiales bacterium
ACCGCCGCCGACCGCACCGCCGCCGACCGCACCGCCAGTTGCGGCTCCCTGATCAGCGGACGAGGTGAAGCTCCACTGCCGTCCTCAGGTCGACGCTTGCGAACGGGCGGCCTATGAAGCAGGACACGCCCAGTTCGAGGGCCTCCCTGCGCCGGCTGTCATGAGCAGTGAAGGCCACGAAGGGCACATCCTTCAAGTTCGGGTCCTCGCGGAGCTTGGGCAAGATTTCGAGGCCGTCTTCTTCGCCGAGGTTGAAGTCGAGCAGGACCAACCCGATATTGCCCTCCCCGGCTGCCCCCAGGGCGCTTTGGAGCCCGCTCGCCAACACGACTCCGACGCCCAGCGGGCCTAGGCACCACGAGACGAGCTCGGCGATGCCGGGTTCGTCGTCGATGACGAGGACCTGTTTCACGCTACGGGACCGAGGATCTTCTCAACCTTGCGGGTGAGGGCGATGGGCGAGAACGGCTTGGTGAAATAACCGTCGGCACCCGCGTCCTCGGCGTCGCCCACGTCGCTCGTCTGGGCGCGGGCCGTCAGCATGACGACGCTCGTTGACGCCAGGGCAGGGTCGTTCTTCATCTCCCGGCAGACCTCTAGGCCGGACCTGTCGGGCAGCATCACGTCGAGCAGGACGAGCGCCGGGCGGTGCCGCCGGGCGAGCTCGAGCGCTTGGCCGCCCTCGCTCGCTTCTATGATCTCGTAGCCCCCGGCGTCGAGGGTCATGCGGACGAGCTCCCGAACCCCGTCTTCGTCGTCGACTATCAATAGCTTTCTCAATGCGCCTCCTCGGTCACTTTCAGAGCGGGCAGGGCCGGGGGCATGCCCGGGTCGGGCTCCCCATCCGGCTCGGTCGTGGGAGCGAGGGGGAGCGAGAACGTGAACACGCTGCCGCTGCCCGGCTGGCTGGTCACCCACACCTGCCCGTGCTGCATCTCCACCAGGCTCTTGGTGATATAGAGGCCGAGCCCGGTGCCGTTCACCCGGCGCACCTCCGGGCGGTCGGCCCGCGCGAACTTGTCGAACGCCTGGGAGCACTCGAGCTCGGTCATGCCGATGCCCTCGTCTATGACCGAAATCTCGGCATGGTCGCATTTGCGCTCGGCTACCACCCTCACCGGGGAAGGCGCGCCCGAGTACTTGAGGGCGTTCGAGACGAGGTTGGTGAGGACTTGGACGAACTTGTCGCGGTCGGCCATGACAGGGGGCAGCCCAGGTTCGACCTCGACCAGCAGTCGCCCGGGGCCTTGCGCTCCCGGCTCCACGACCGGGCCGGCGCCGTGGGACCTCACGACCCCGACGACCTCCTTCGCGGCTTCGAGGACGTCCACCGCGGCCAGGTCCACGCGCAGCTTGCCTGAGTCGATCCGGGACACCGAGAGCAGGTCGTCGATCAGCCGGCCCAGTCGTTGGGCGGAGGCGTGTATCTGGCTCACCGCTTCACGTGAGCGTTCTGCGCCCAAGTCGTCGCGCGAGAGCAACAGCTCCGCGAAGCCTTGCACCATCGTGAGCGGCGTCCTCAGCTCGTGCGAGACCGTCGATACGAGCGAGGACTTGAGCTGGTCCACCTCACGCTCGACCGAAACATCGCGCAGCACGACAACCGCGCCCAGAAGCTCGTCGCCGGCCCACAAGGGGCTCGCGGTCATCGCCACGGGCACGCGCTTGCCGTCGGCGCGCCCGACGTGTGCGCCGAAACCGCTGGTGGCCAGCACTTGGCGCTCCCGGATGGCCTGCGCGACCATGGAGCCCTCCCAGGTGACCCCATGGCCGCGGTGGTCGTAGAGGTTGATGGCGTCGGACCAGCTCTTGCCGACGAGCTCGCTCCCGGCCCGGCCCGTCAGGCGCTCCAGGGCAGGATTGGCCAGGCGGACCACGCCGTCGGCACCGATGGTGGCCACGCCTTCGCCGACGCTCGCCATGAGCGCGCCGGCGCGCTCGCGCTCGCGGGTCAGCCTCCGGAGCAAGGAAGCGACCAGGAAAACCGTACCGATCGCCAGCACGACCACCAGCAGCCCGATGGCCCCAAGCCGTTCGGTCAAGCTGGCGACCTGGCTGCCCAAGGCCGACGACGGCCTCTCGACGAGGACGGCCCAGCCTGTGGAGGCGACTGGGGCGAAGCCCACCAGGCGCTCTCCCGGGTAGCCGGGGACTCTACTAGTCGTGGACCCCGCCTTGCCGGAAAGGGCTCTGCTGATGGCCGGGGGCGTGCGCTGCGAGGCGGAGCTGCCCATTTCCCCGCCGTCGAGGACCCGGCCCAAGTGGTCCACTATGACCAGGGCGGCGCCGTCGGGCAGCACCGTGCCGCCGATCAAGGGCCCGAGGCTGGCGCCAGGGATCGAAGCGGCGAGGACGCCAACGGTGTGGCCGGTGCTGTCCCGCAACGGTGCTGCCAGCACCGTCTGGACCGTCCTGGGTGCAGAGAGCTGCCTGGTCATCTGGGAGATCCGGGGCTTGCCGCTGTTGATCACCTGGGTGAAAAATGCCTTTGGAGGCTCGGCGCGGCCCAATGCGGCCGGATCGCGGGGCCACGTCCCGACGAGGTCGCCTTTGGTGTCCACCAGGCCGAAGCTGGCAAAACCTGGGTAGACCACGTGCAGGGTGAAGGCCACCTCCTCGCGCTGTGCGGCTGTCCCAGAGGTGAAGACCTTTGCGAGCGACGGTTGGGCGGTGAGGTTGGTGAGCAACTGCAGGCGGCTCGCGAGCGCGCTGCCGAGGGCGCTGCTGGCGAGATGGGCGGCGCTGAGCTCGGAACCCTCTATCTCAGCCAGCTGCGAGTCGCGGGCGGCTATGACTTGCCACGCGCCCAGGGCGGCTATGGCCGCCACGAGCGCACCGAGTGCCGCTATGGCGAGACGGACCTCGGTGCCGGGACGAGATCTCACGAGGGCCTACCGGTCCTTTCGTAAGTTATCGGTTGGAGTACCTCTTCGGGAATGCTCAGGAACGCCTCCACCGCCTCGGACCAGAACTGCGCACCCGACCCGGCACGGATCCTCTCGAGTGCCGCCTCGGTCGGCATGGCTGTCCGGTAGGGCCGGTTGGTCGTCATCGCGTCGAAGGCGTCGCACAACGGGAAGATGCGGGCGCCGAGTGGGATCTCGTCCGCCCGGAGGCCCCGCGGGTAACCTCTGCCGTCCCAGCGCTCGTGGTGCGAGTACACGATCTCGCATGCGTCCTGGAGGAACTCGATCCCTTCCAAGATGGAGCGGCCGGTGGCCGGGTGCCCCCGCACGATCTCCCACTCGGCATCGGTGAGGGCGCCGGGCTTGTTCAGGATGTTGTCCGGGATCGTCAACTTGCCGACGTCGTGGAGCAAAAAGCCGTACTCGAACTGAGGGTCGTGCGCATGCTCCGGAGCCGCCAGAGCAGTCACGAGCATGCCGTAACGGGAAACGCGGTAAAGGTGGCCCCCGGTGTACTCGTCTTTGGCTTCGACGGCCATGGCGAGGCCGGCGACGGTCGCCTTGTAGGTGGCCTCCAGCGCCGCCAAGGCACTGGCGAGCTGCCGGGAACGGTCGCGTTCAGCGAGGTAGGTAGAGCGGAAGTCCACCGCATAGGCATCGAGCTGGCGGCGCAACGCGGCGAGCTCATCTCCCCGCTTGTCCAAGGCGGCCAAGGCGCGGGCCCGGTCGAGGTTGACAGCGATCAGTTCGGGGAGGTCGCCGAGGCGCTGAAGGGCCTCTGAGACCGAGCCCCGTTTGGCCGGGATGCCGGTCACCATGAGCACCCCGACGGAGGTGCCGTCAAGCTCCAGAGGGAGGGCGAGCGAGGGCTCCTCGCTGTTCGCCGGCCGGCCGGCCGGCCAGCTCCCCACGACCGACAGCACCGGCTGAGCAGCCCTGAGCGCGCCCCGGGCGATCTCCAGGCCGGCGCCGCCGGCCGGGGCGCGCCGGTCACGGAGCTCCACGAACGCCTCGAGCTTCCCGCCCGGGACGACGGAATAAAGCACCCCGTCCTTTCCCGCCAGCGACGCTACCGCCTGGTCCAGCAAGCTCCGGCACCTGGCCTGCGCCTGAGGAGCCACCGGCAGATCCACGTCGGTTCCCGTCCCCGTCAGTGGCTCGGGCATGGTTGCCAAATCGTCCCCCCTTGGTCGCCTCTGCGTCAGGTCCGCGCTACGTCCCATGTGAGCTGCAATTGGACAAATCATCGGCGCCTCGGCGGCCGATATGAGCATTTCTTGTTGACAAGCGACAGGCCGGGGTGCAGTGTTCAGCTATAAGGCGATGACAACTTCCAAGAGGAGGTACTGCTTTGAGCACTGCCACCATCGACCGCGAGGTCGAAGAGTTCACTCGTACTGCCCACCAGCTGTTCATCGGCGGCCATTGGGTCGACCCGGTATCAGGGGAGACGTTCACGACCCCGAACCCCGCCACCGGCGAGCCGCTGGCGACGGTGGCGTCGGGAGGCGGCTTGGACGTCGACAGGGCTGTCCGTTCTGCCCGGGCGGCGTTCGAAGGGCCCTGGAGCCGCATGACCCCCTCGGAGCGGGGGCGCATCGTTTGGAAGATCGGCGACCTGATCCTGGAGCACCAAGAAGAGCTCGCCCAGCTGGAATCGCTCGACAACGGGAAGCCGCTGGCGGTAGCCCGAGCAGCTGATGTGCCGTTGGCCGCCGACCTGTTCCACTACATGGCCGGCTGGGCGACCAAGATCGAGGGCAACACGATCAACGTCTCGGTCCCCAACATGCCGGGGGCCCAGTTCCACGCCTACACCCTGCGAGAGCCGATCGGGGTGGTGGGCCAGATCATCCCTTGGAACTTCCCGCTGCTCATGGCGGCCTGGAAGCTCGGGCCGGCGCTGGCCACCGGCAACTGCGTGGTGCTGAAGCCCGCCGAGCAGACACCTTTATCGGCCCTCCTGCTCGCCCGGTTGATCGCCGAGGCGGGGGTGCCTGACGGGGTCGTCAACGTCGTCACCGGGTTCGGGGAGACGGCCGGCGCCGCCCTGGCCGCCCACGAGGGCGTGGACAAGGTCGCCTTCACCGGCTCGACCGAGGTCGGCAGGCTGATAGTGCAGGCGGCTGCGGGCAACCTGAAAAAGGTCACCCTCGAGCTCGGGGGCAAGAGCCCCAATGTCGTGTTCGCCGACGCCGACCCCGACAGGTCGGTGGCGGGCGCGGCGAACGCGATCTTCTTCAACCACGGCCAGTGCTGCTCAGCGGGTTCGCGCCTGTTCGTCGAGGAGGACCGTTTCGATGCGGTGGTGAGCGGCGTGGCGGAGATCGCCAAATCGATCAAGGTCGGCGACGGCTTTTCGGCCAACACCCAGATGGGCCCACTGGTGTCGGACGAGCAACTCCGCAGGGTCACCGGTTACCTCGACTCGGGCCGCGCCGACGGGGCCGAGGTGGTAACCGGCGGGGGCCGGGTCGGCGACCGCGGGTATTTCGTGGAACCCACCGTCATCACCAAGACCCGGCCGGACATGAAGGTCGTCCGCGAGGAGATCTTCGGCCCAGTCGTCGTCGCCGAGCGGTTCAAAGACCTCGACGAGATCGCGGCAGCGGCCAACGACAGCGAGTACGGCCTGGCAGCCGGGGTCTGGACCAGCGACATCTCCAAGGCGCATGCCACCGCCAAGCGCCTGCGGGCGGGGACGGTGTGGATCAACTGCTACAACGTCTTCGACGCGTCGCTGCCGTTCGGCGGCTACAAGCAGTCGGGCTGGGGCCGGGAGATGGGCCACGAGGTGTTGGAGGCGTACACCGAGGTAAAGGCCGTCTGCGTTCAGCTCTGACCCGATGCCAGCCCCAAGGCGGTGGGGGAGGGGTCGTGACTACTTTTTCAGCAGCCGGCCGACGAGGATCGAGGCCTCGTAGAGCATGAGCATGGGTATGGCCATGCCGAGGAAGGTGAAGGGGTCGTTGGAGGGCGTGACGACCGCCGCCACTCCGCAGAGGACCACGATCGCCGGCCGCCGCCACTTGCGCCACCTCGCCGATGGCACCACGCCGGCCACCATCAAGAACACGACCACGATCGGGTAGAGGAAAACCACCCCGAACACCAGGCACACGAGCACGTACAGGTTCACGTAACCCGAGGGGCTGAACAGGGGGGCGACGCCGTGGCCGCTGGCGTTGATGAGCCAGTTGAGGGCCTTGGGCCACACCAGGACGGCAACGGTGACGCCCATAGCGAACAAGGCCACGGCGGAGAGCACAAACGGCACCGCGTACCGCTTTTCGTTGCGTCTCAGGCCCGGGGTGATGAACCGCCACACCTCCCATAACCACACGGGGCAGGCGAGTGCCAGGCCGATGTACATGGAGATCTTGAGACGCGTGGTGAAGCCCTCGGCCGGGCTCGAAATAACCAGGTCGGGGCTGACCAGGCCCTTGTGGTGGGCGTAGAAGCTGCGGTAGGGCTCGGTCATGAAATGCAGCACCGGGTTGTAGAGGAACCAACCCAGGACCGAGGTGACGACGACGGCGACGGCGCAGATGAGCACTCTTTTCCGCAGCTCGGCCAAGTGCTCCCACAGGGTCATGCGAGCGCCCTCGCCGTCGCCGAGCGCAAGCGAGGGCTCATGGCCGTTCAGCTCGACGGCAGGGCCTGCCTCGTCAGCGAACGCTTCGCCGTCGTTGTGGACGGCCCCGTTCCCGGAGTGGAGGGCTGCTACTCCCCTCCCGGGCGGGGGCGCCGGCTCGGGCCCCTGGTCGTCCCCGGCCACGGTCAGCCGTCACCGGGGAGCAGAGGCCGCTCGTCCGAGCCCGACGTCACTGCCAACTCCCCGACGCACCGGTGGACCGACCGGCGGGACGACCGCCAGCCGCCCGCCTCGTCAACTCTCAGCCGTGGCACCCGTGCCTTGGCCTCGGGCGGCGGCCTTGGCCAGAAGGGCATCGAGCTCAGCACGGGTGAGCGTCACGTCGCCGCCCGCGCCTGGCACGGGAGCCTGGGGACCGGTCACTTCCTGCGCTGGCGGGAGCCCGAGCTGCGCCGCCGGCGCGGCCGACGGGCCATCGGGCGTTGCCTCGTCGCCTGTGTGGCCCTTGCGGAACTCCCGCAGGGCCTCGCCCGTGTTGCGAGCGAGCTTGGGCAACTGGGTACCCCCGAAGAGCAGCACAACTGCTACGACGACGACGATCAAGTCGTCCCACCCGGAAAAAATCGTTGACAGCACGACGACGACCTCCTCGGGACCGATGCTAGTTCACCCGGGCCCAGGACCGACCAGCGCCCCGGCGGCGTTGCCTGGCATTGCCGCTAAGTTCGCCTTCATGGACTACCGCACTCTCGGGCGCACCGGTGTCGAGGTGAGCCCGCTCTGCCTGGGCGCCATGATGTTCGGCGCATGGGGGAACCCCGACCACAAGGACTGCCACCGGATCATCCAACGGGCCGTGGACGAGGGGGTCAACTTCATCGATACCGCCGACGTGTACTCGGCTGGTGAGTCCGAGGAAATCGTGGGCGCTTACCTGGCCAAGGCCGGGCCTGGCGCTCGGGAACGGCTGGTGCTGGCCACCAAGTTCCACGGCCAGATGGGCGAGGGCCCCAACCGCCAGGGCAACTCGCGGCGCTGGGTCATTGCCGAGTGCGAGGCCAGCCTGCGCCGGCTGCAGACCGACTACATCGACCTCTACCAGGTCCACCGGCCCAGCCCGGGCACCGATATCGACGAGACGCTGTCCGCCTTGAGCGACCTGGTC
>JBOGGK010000342.1:0-4286 GCA_050744045.1 Acidimicrobiales bacterium
CCCCAACGCCTTCCAGACCGGCGAGCGGGTCATCCGCCTGGAACCCGGGCAGTCGGTGACCACCACCTGGGGGGCCAGGCTGGACGAGGCCCAATGACCGGCCGCCCGGGGCACCGAGCAGACCCGCCGGAGGCAGACGGCGGCCCGCGGCTGGCGGCGGCCTTAGCGGCCCGGATCACCGGGCGGCTGAGCTTCGACGCCGGCGCCCGGGCGCTCTACACCGCGGACGCCTCCAACTACCGCCAGGTTCCCATCGGCGTGGTCCTGCCCCGCAGCGTCGACGACGTCGTCGCCGCGGTGGCGGTGTGCGCCGAACACCGGGTACCGGTGCTGGCCCGGGGCGGCGGCACCGGATATGCCGGCCAGTCCACCAACGCTGCGGTGGTCCTCGACTGCTCCCCGCACCTCACCCGGGTCCTCTCTCTTGACGCCGCCGGGCACCGGGCCCACGTCGAGCCCGGCTGCGTGCTCGACACCCTGCGTGACCAGGCCCGCCGGCACGGCCTAACCTTCGGGCCGGACCCGGCCGCCCACGACCACTGCACCCTCGGAGGCATGATCGGCAACAACTCCTGCGGCACCCACTCGCTCACCGCGGGACGGACCTCGGACAACGTCGAGCGCCTGGAGGCCCTCACCTACGACGGGCTGCGAATGTGGGTGGGCCCGACCGGCGACGACCAACTGGCGGCCATCATCGCCGAGGGTGGCCGGCGGGGGGAAATCTACGCCCGCCTGGCCCGTCTGCGCGACGCCTACGCAGAAGAGATCCCCGACCGACCGCTGTGCTGCGGGCTGACGTGGATCCTGGACCCAGGCGTTGGGGGACCGAGCCGGCCAGCGACGGCAGACCCCGACAACCGGAGCCTGGTGTGAGCACGTCCGATCGGGGCGAGCGCCAGCGCCGCACCGACGCAGCCACCCGCATCACGTTGCGTCCAGTCGGCAGCTCCCTTCCCCTCGGCTTCCTGGCCCTCGGCGGGGCGTCGGTCGCGTTGTCCGGGCTCCAACTCGGATGGCTCCCGGCTACGGCTGGCCACGAGGTAGCCATCGTGGTGCTGGTCTTCGCCGTCCCCGCCCAGCTGCTGGCGTCGGTGTTCGGCTTCTTGGCCCGCGACAGCGCGGGCGGCACCGGCATGAGCGTCCTCGCCGGCTCCTGGCTCACCGTCGGGGTACTGCAGCTCACCTCGCGGAGCGGTCAACCCGATCCCACCCTCGGTCTGCTGCTCTTCTTCGCCTCGGCCGCGCTCATGATCCCCGCCGCGGCCGCCGCCCTGGGCAAGGTCCTCGCCGCCATCGGGTTGTTCATGGCCGCCGTCCGGTTTGCCCTCACCGGCATCTACGAGTTCGGTGGAGCCGGGGCGGGCTGGCAGCACGCGTCCGGTTGGTTCGGCCTGGCGCTGGTGGTGGTAGCCCTCTACAGCGCTTTGGCCTTCGAGATCGAGGACACCCAGCGTGCCACCGTCCTGCCCGTGCTGCGCTGGTCCACAGGCAAGCGAGCCGTCACCGGCGGGATACTCGACGAAGTCGAACGGGTCAGCCGAGAAGCCGGCGTCCGAGAACAGCTCTGAGCCCACCCGTGATGGGTGGCCGTCGAGACCAGCCACGCAGGGCGCCCGGCCCTGCCAGGAGGACACGAGGGACTTGGCCCTGCAGCGGGGCAAGCCGGCCACCTTGACCGCACGCGGCGGCGCCTATCAAGTACCCCGGCCCACGGCCGCCCCGGCCACTACCATCGCTGCCTTGACCGACTTTGGCGAGCCCTGGGCCCCGGCGTCGCCGAAGCCGGCTACAGTGCCGTCGGCACTCACGAGCCAGTACCCGCCCCCCACGGGGGTTGGCACGAGCGCCTTCACCGGCTGCGGGGAAATGCCCACCCCCGACCCATAAAAGGTGGCGTCGCCGAAGGAGAAGACCGCTCCGTCGGAACTGACGAGCCAGTAGCCCTTTCCATCAGGGGTAGTGGCCATGCCGGTGACAGGGCGCCGGGGATGGAGGGCGCGGGAAGGTCCGTAGTAGCGCGCGGTGCCGTAGGCGTAGACGGCCCCGGAGCGAGTAGCGAGCCAGTAGCCCTCCCCGTCGGGAGTGGCGGCCATGGCGACCACGGGCCCGGCCAAGCGGGCCTTGGCCTCGGCTGGTGAACCGTAACTTCGGGCCGCGCCGTAGGCGTAGACGGCCCCGGAGCGAGTGGCGAGCCAGTAGCCCTTCCCGTCGGGGGTGGCGGCCATGGCAACTACCGGGCTATTCAGGTGCGGGGAACCGGAGCGGGTTGAGCCCCAGTAGCGGGCATCGCCGTAGGCGTAGACGGCCCCCGAAGCGGTAGCGAGCCAGTAGCCGTGGCCGTCGGGTGCAGCCACGATGGCTACGGCCGGGCCACGGAGGTGTGGGCGTCTCGGCGGGCCGTACCGCCCGGCCCCGCCCGAGGTGAGCACCCGGCCGGCCGAGGTCACGAGCCAGTAGCCCCCTGCTGGGCCAGAAGTGCTCGCCGAGGTGCGGGGCGAGTTCACCAGGGCGAAGCTCGCCACCTGGGCAAGCCCGGCCACCTTGGCGGTGACGACGTAGCCGCCCCTGGCCATGCCGGCGCCAAAGGGAGGCGCGGTAGCGACCCCTTCGAGGTCGGTGGCGACCGTGGCGGTTGTGCCCCGTCCGGCGAAGACCCCGCTCGGGCCCGAGCGGGGAGCCGAGAAGCGCACCATGGCCCCAGCGACGGGGTTGCCCTGGACGTCGGTCACGCTGACCGCCAGGGGGACATTGAAGTCCGTGCCCGCCTCGGCCGATTGGGAGGAACCGGCCCCGGCGGTGATGCCATAGGGGGCCGAGGCGAGGTCCGAGAGCTGGAAGCTGGCTGTAGAACCGGACCCAGCCACGCTGGTCGTGACGCTGAACGACCCGGTCGTGGTCCCGGCCACAAGCTCAGGCGACGTGGCTCGCCCTTCAGCGTCCGTGGTCGCCTGGGCGCTCGTCCCTCCGCTGGCGAAGCTGGCGCTTGCCCCGCCCGCGGCCACCACGGAGAAATCGACCGTCACCCCCGGGACCGGGGCGCCGTAGGCGTCTTCTACCACGGCCATCAGGGGCGAGGAGAACTGGGACCCGACCACGGCCGACTGGCCCCCGCCCGAGGCGGCGCTCACGGTGGCAGCGACCCCGGCGGTGGTGTTGGTGATGGAGAAGCTGACCTGGTAGGAAGGGCTGGAAGCCACCTCGGCGGTCACGGTGTAGGAGCCGCTCACCTGGTCTGCGGTGAGGGTGGGTGCGCTAGCCACGCCGTTGGGGCCGGTCGTCACGGTGACCACGGTGGCGGCACCGGCGAAGCTGGCTGAGGGGCCCGACGAGAGGGCGCCGAAGGTGACCTCGGCCCCGGCCACCGGGCAACCGGCGCCGTCGACCACCGTCGCCTCCAGGTTGGTACCGAACGGGGTACCCACCTTGACCACCTGGGGGGTCCCGGCGGTCGCCTCAATGCCGGCCACGGTGCCGGTGCAGGCCGAAGTGGGCGGGGGAGAGGCCGCCGCAGGCACGGCCCCCGCGGAGGCGACCGCCGCACCTGCCACCAGCGCCAGTGCGCAGACAATCGGGGCCCAGCCCGGGGCCGAGGGTTCTTTCATCGGGATCCCCTTTCTCCTCAGATGCTCCAAAGAGCCTGGGTGGGCGACATCCGCGCGGCTCGCAGCGCCGGCATCAGCCCGGCCACCGCGCCGATCAGGATGGCCGCCCCGAAGCCGCCCGCCCAAGCGAGCGGCGGCACGACCACCTGCCAGCCCTTGGTGGAGGCGTACACGGCTGTCGAGGCGGTCCCAGCCGCCACCCCGGCGGTGCCACCGAGGAGGCTGAGCAGCACCGCCTCGGACATGAACTGGGCCCTTATATGGCCCTTGGTAGCCCCGAGCGCCCGACGCAGGCCTATCTCCGAGCGGCGCTCCAGGACCGAGATCACCATGATGTTGGCCACCCCGACGGCCCCGACGAGCAGCGAGACCGCCCCCAGGCCTAAGAACAAAGAGTTGAGGGCGGCCTTGGCGTCAGCCTCGGCCACTAGGGCGGCCGAGGGTTGCGAGACGTCGACCTCGTCGGGGGCCTCGGGGTTGGCGGTGGCGGCGAGCACGTTGTAGACGGCGTTGACTTGGGAGGTCTCCGTCCGCACGTAGACCTCCGAGGGGTGGCCGTCGAAGCCGAGGTAGCGCTCCGCCGCCGGGAAGCCTACCAGTACGGAGCTGTCGATCTCGGGGGTGAGCACAGCCTCGTTGAGTACCCCCACCACGTAAAACCACATGCCCCCGACCCAGATC